>NZ_KB291518.1:32953-33314 GCF_000318315.2 Capnocytophaga sp. oral taxon 324 str. F0483
GAAAATGAGAGAATTAGAAAATGAGGAAATGGGGAGATGAGAAAATGAGGAAATGAGGAAATTAGCAAATGAGTAGTGATAAAAATTGTTTATTGATAGGTGAGACTTGTCGGACAAATCGGATAGGTTAGAGAAGGCGAAAGGAAACGGAGAAGTTCGGAAGAGGATTGAGAGAGATTTTGGTGAAAAAAGGCTATGAGGAGGGTGGGGTTAGCTTATAGAGAGCTTATAGGAAGGCTTATACGAATCTTGGACGATTGGTATAGAAAGGGTGTGTAAAAAATTGATTCATAGTACAATACAACAAGGCTAAAAATGTTAAAATAAGGGTTTCGAGGCGAAAGAAAGAGGAAGAGGCACT
>NZ_KB291518.1:33334-84052 GCF_000318315.2 Capnocytophaga sp. oral taxon 324 str. F0483
GGCGAAAGAAAGAGGAAGAGGCACTAGGTCTTAGTCCATAGGCACTAGGGGGGAGTGTGAAGGAAAATCAAAAGAAACCTCCCCTCTATCACATACTCCGCTCTCGCAGGGCACATACCTAGCTGTCGCTGGCTACCTTCAAAGGGGGAGTTGATGCAATGCTAAAAGGGCGAATGTAGCGAGGCTGAGGTGTGTTTGCTTTGAAAAATAATAGTAGTGTTTTGTTTTCTGAAAAATAAATAGTACTTTTGCCCTTTATTGAAAAACATATTTAATATATGAAAAATATAGCTGAGAAAGATAAAAAAAACACCTCCGAAGAGAACTTGGAGATTGTAAAAAAGGTGCTTACCAAATATTTGGAAGACAACGGACACCGTAAGACCCCTGAACGCTATGCGATTGTGAAGGAGATTTACGAATACAACGACCATTTTGACATAGAGACGCTCTATGAAAATATGAAAAAGAAAAAGTATCGGGTGAGTAGAGCGACCCTCTACAACACGATTGAGCTCTTGCTGGAATGTGGTTTGGTGCGCAAACATCAGTTTGGACAAAACCAAGCGTATTACGAGAAATCGTATTTTGACCGTCAGCACGACCACGTAATCCTTACCGATACGGGTGAGATTGTGGAGTTTTGCGACCCTCGTATTCAAGCAATACAGAAAACCATAGAAGAAGTTTTTAACATTAATATTAGCAATCACTCTCTTTATTTTTACGGTACACGCAAAGCAGATGCCCCCAAAGAAGAGAGAGCAACTAAATAAAAGAAACAAAAATGGCAGTAGATTTATTATTAGGTCTTCAGTGGGGAGACGAAGGAAAAGGGAAAATAGTAGATGTCCTTACGCAAAACTACGACATTATCGCACGCTTTCAAGGAGGCCCTAACGCAGGGCATACTCTTGAATTTAACGGTATTAAACACGTGTTACACACTATTCCGTCGGGAATCTTCCACAAAGGTGCTGTAAATATCATCGGTAATGGGGTGGTGATAGACCCTATCATTTTCAAAAAAGAAATAGAGGCACTCGCTCCTTACGAGGTAAATTTGAAACAGAATTTGCTTATCTCTCGCAAAGCACACCTTATCTTGCCTACCCACCGCCTCTTAGATGCTGCTTCGGAAGCTTCCAAAGGTAAAGCTAAAATAGGTTCTACTCTTAAAGGTATAGGGCCTACTTATATGGATAAGACAGGTCGTAACGGCTTGCGCGTGGGCGATATAGAGCTCAGTGACTTTAACGAGCGTTACCGTAACCTCACCGATAAACACGAAGAAATGCTCACTAACTACAAGGTAGATATTCAGTATAACCTACAAGAGTTGGAAGCCGAGTTTTTTGAAGCGATAAAAGTGCTGAAAGAGTTTCAGCTTATCGACAGTGAAGAATACCTATACCAAGCCCTCAAAAAGGGTAAAAAAATACTTGCCGAAGGAGCACAAGGTTCTATGTTGGACATTGATTTTGGCACCTATCCGTTTGTTACCTCGTCGAACACAACGGCTGCCGGAGCTTGTACGGGCTTAGGTGTAGCCCCTCGCAGTATTGGTGAGGTAATAGGTATCTTTAAGGCTTATACAACCCGTGTGGGCAGTGGACCTTTCCCTACCGAACTGTTCGACGAAGTGGGCGAAACAATGACCCAAGTAGGTCGCGAATTTGGAGCCACTACCGGTAGGCGTCGCCGTTGTGGTTGGCTTGATTTGGTAGCCCTTAAATACGCTGTACAGGTAAACGGAGTTACCGAACTTACAATGATGAAAGCCGATGTGCTCAGCGGTTTTGAGACTTTAAAAGTATGTACGTCATATCTTTATAAAGGAAAAGAAATCAAGCACTTGCCTTACAATATAGAAGAACAGAACGTAACGCCCATATATACAGAACTCAAAGGCTGGCAACAAGACCTTACCAAACTCACCAATTACCAGCAACTACCCAAAGAACTTTTGGATTATATCAGTTTCTTAGAGAAAGAACTCGAAGTGCCCATCAAAGTAGTATCGGTGGGGCCTGATAGAACTCAAACGATTATTCGGTAGAACATCAGTGAATTTAGGAAGTTATAAAATGAATGAACTATGAACATCATAGTACACAACCTTTACATACCGAAGAGCAATTATTAGTAGAAGAATGACTCAAGGAAAAACTGATTTCTTTTGACAGAAGAAAAACTTATTTCACAAGAGGGTAATTAGCTTCCACAGAAAGAGGTATTGAGCAAGCTAATAACGGATTGTTGAGACCTTATACTGAAGTTAAGAAAAGAGCACGTGAAATATCCCTAAAAAATTAAAAATACTTAATATAATGAATTATCAGAATGTAACAGACTTGCCTAATAACAATACCATATTTTTGGTATGGGCATTTAAAAAAGATATAGACAAGACATTGCTTAATAATACTTTTGCAAAAGTATGTGGTTTGGTAGGAAACCTCAACAACTCGGTAGCCGACCGCTTTCCCGAAGGTCGTGCCAGTGTAACCATAGGCATTAGCCATAGGGCGTGGCTTACTTTAGGGTTACCCAAACCGCTCCCCAAAGAACTCAAAGATTTTGAGCCCATCAGAGGTAGTAAACACACTGCTGTATCCACCGAAGGCGACTTACACTTTCATATCCGCGCACACAACCCCAGCTTGGCTTACGATATGGCAGCTGCCATTAGCGAGGTAATGCAACCCATCGCCAATGGTATTGTAAACGTACAAGGGTTTAGGTATTGGGACGGGCGCGCTATCATTGGTTTTGTAGACGGTACCGAAAACCCGCGTGGCGCAGAACGCGAACAGTTTGCGGTAGTGGGTGATGAAGACCCCGATTACCAAGGAGGAAGTTATCTATTCGTACAAAAATACGTACACGATATGAACGCTTGGCGTGCGCTCCCCGTTAGCGAACAAGAAAAAGTAATAGGGCGTAGCAAAGAAATGGACATAGAAATGGACGAGGATACCAAGCCTACCAATGCGCACTCGGCACTTGCCAATGTAGGCGATGATTTGAAAGTAGTGAGAGACAATATGCCTTTCCACGACCCCGTAAGTCACCAAATGGGCACTTACTTCATCTGCTATGCTAATACGTTTAGTACAGTAGAAAAGATGCTTACCAATATGTTTATAGGCAATCCTGCTGGCAATTACGACCGCCTATTAGATTTCAGCACTGCCGAAACAGGAACACTTTTCTTTGTACCATCTTTGGATATGTTAGATGAATTTGCAGGATAAAATATGAAACTCCTTTTAACCAGCTTACTATTAGTTTATTTTATGACCACTACAGCGCAAGAAGTAGTGCCTGAAACACCTTTGGATACGATTGTGCTCAATGAGGTAATTGTAAAAGCACAGCGCAAAACACAATATACCGATAAGGCGAGCTTTACCTTTGAGAAGAAAGCTGTGGAACAAGCACGCTATGCCAAAGACCTCTTGCGCAGTTTGCCCAACCTGCACCTCAATCCTGTAACCAACCAAATTACTACCCTTAAAAGGGGTACGCTCTTGGTATTAGTAAACGGTGTAGAGGCAACCGACCTACAAATACGCGGTATCGCTCCTCAAAACGTGGCACGCATAGACTATTACGATATTCCGCCTGCACGCTGGAGCAATAGAGCTGACACAGTGGTGGACATCATCACACGTTCGGCTGAAGAGGGGTATTCGGTAGGGGTAGATGGGCTTTCGGCATTTACTACGGGTTTTGTAGATGCTTCGGCTTATGGTAACTACACCAAAGGCAAACATACGTTGGGAGTGGAATACAAATTGGAGTTTCGCGATTACAACGACAGACATTATGAAAAACATTCCGATTACGAACTATCGGGTGTGCGTTATGCAAACGACCAACAGTCAAAATCGGGGTTTAGCTATAATGCGCACAACGCTTCGGTGCGTTATAGCGCAGTAGTACCACAAAACTATAGTTTCCAAGCTAAAGCCGGAATGGAACTTTTGAATCGCTCTGCACATAGCAATGGCATAAACCTATTTACACAAGGTACAACCATTAGCCATCACACATTATCAGGTAAAAGTCACGACCACTGGTTGCGCCCCAAAGTAGACCTATACTTCTCTAAAAAATTAGGCAAACGAGATGGATTGAGCGTGAACGCCGTGGGGAGTTATTACAACACTACCAAAGAGAACCTCTCAAAGGAATGGGAGACCGCAACCCAGCAGAATGTGTACGACGATGATATGGATTTGAAAGTAAAACAACGCGGTTGGGTAGGTGAAGTAGCACATACTCATCAGTTTACTATAGGCAAACTCAATTCGGGCTACCGTATTAGCAGTACTTTTATCGACAACGACTTACGTAACTTGGCAGGTACTTCGGCTTACGATGTTACCTATACCAATCAGTATTTGTACACCGAGTTTGTAGGCAAAAAGGCTAATTTTATGTACAGAGCCAGTGCTGGGCTTACCCAAACCCACAACCGTAGTGCCGAAAACACTTTTACCGAATGGGTATTTACCCCAAAAGTAGTGTTGGGTTATGAACTCGCTAATAACCAGAGTTTGCGCCTCACAAGTTACTATGTACCCCGCAGTCCGCGTAGTGCAGAACTCAGTAGCAATATAGCACAACAAGCGCCGAACATCTTGGAGACAGGAAATCCTTACCTAAAATCACAACATATATTTTGGACTGGACTCTCTTATACTTTCAACAATGAGTACACCGATTTTAACCTTCAACCCTTCTACAAAAACACCCAACGAGTAATTACTGATATTTATATCAAAGACCCCGTACGCAATGGAATACTCAGCACTTATGAAAACAGTAAATATCACGAGGAGTTTGGTTTTTCATTAGATGGTACTTTTAAACCATTAAGGAATGATTTATTTGTATTTTCAGCTAATATAGCCCCTACACGTGAGACTTTGGTTACTGATGCTGGACTACGCGCTCGCAATGATTATATCGACAACAACCTATCACTTACTTTTACCTATAAAGATTTGAGGATAGATTACAGTTTCAACTTTCCTATTTATTACATAGACGGCAACACTATGAGCACTTATGAAAATAACAATGATATTTTTATAGAATACCAGTTAGGTAGTTGGACACTTAAAGGTGGTGTGTTTTGGTTAGGAATGCCTTCGGAATACAGGATGAAGAGCAGTTACGAAGGTTTGGTAAACCAACATAGTTATACCTACATAGAAAACAACCGGAATATGTTTGTATTAGGGATTAGCTACGATTTTTCGAAAGGAAAGAACAATTCGGTAGACAAGAAGCTCAACAACGATACCGCTCCTGCAGCGCAATTTTAAGGTAAGAGGTAAAAAATGAATACACCTTCAGCAAATTATACTATATACAACGCTTCGGCAGGGTCTGGAAAGACCTACAGTCTGGTGAAAGCCTATCTGAGAATTATTCTCGGCAGTAAGCAACCCGATTTGTTTAGGCAGTTACTTGCTATTACCTTTACCAATAAGGCGGTTTTTGAAATGAAGAACCGCATCATAGAGTTATTGGGGGTATTCAGTGAGGACAAAATGCTCACTAAACCTCACACTATGTTTACTGAATTAGCAAAGGAATTGAATCTCCCCGACGAAGAACTGAGAACGCGTTCGGCTAAGGTTTTGGAGCATATACTGCACAATTACGCGGCCTTTAATATCAGTACTATCGATGGGTTCAATCACCAACTGATACGCCACTTTTCACAGGATTTGCATCTCAATCCTTTCTTTGAAGTACAGTTGGACAGCAAGGCTTTACTAGAGCGAGCGGTTGATAATTTGATGAATCAGGCAGGAAACGACCCCGAGCTTACCCAATTGCTCATCGATTTTGCCAATGAAAAGATAGATGACGACAAGAGTTGGGATACTACTAAAGAATTATTAGGCGTAGCTGAAATGCTTACCAATGAGAACCATTACGAGCAATTACAATCACTGAAAGACAAGGAAATACCTGATTTTCTAACCCTTAAAAATACCTTACTCAAACAACGCAACAATGCCCTGAAAAGCATTAAAACTTCTGCCCAAGACTTTATGCAACTGATGTGTGAGCACGGTTTGGATAAAGGCGCTTTTAATGGAGGACATTTATACAAATTCTTCGATAACCTCACTGCCGACAACTCTAAGGAGCCTTCGTGGGGCAGTGGTTGGCAAAACAATCTATTAGAAGGCGAACCTCTTTATTCTGGTTCAGCGGCTAAGAAGTACGACACTGCCCTGATAGACAGTTTGCAAGAGATGATTGCCAACTTGTTTTTGGCAATCAAAAAAGCTTTTGGTGCTCTTGCCTTTGCGAACAACGCGCTGAGATATGTTGTGCCTTTGGCTTTGCTCAACCGCATACAAAAAGAAATAGAGACCATTAAAGAAGAAGAAAACATCTTGCCTATATGGGAGTTCAACGGAGTGATTTCCTCAGAGCTCAGCAACCAGCCTGCACCTTTTATCTACGAACGTATCGGAGAGAAATTCCGCCACTATTTTATCGATGAGTTTCAAGACACCTCAGTACTGCAATGGCAGAACTTTATACCGCTTATCCTCAATGCAGTACAAAGTGAAGTGAACAATAAGTGCGGGTCGGTATTACTTGTAGGCGATGGCAAACAATCGATTTATCGTTGGCGAGGAGGAAAAGCGGAACAGTTTATGAGTTTGTATAACAATGAAGTAAACCCTTTCCGCATCAAAGGAGAAGTGAAAGACCTCAATGAAAACTTTCGCAGTTTAGAAGCCATTATTGATTTTAACAACCATTTTTTTAAGTTTGCTGGAGACCTTTTCCAAAGTGAGACCTACAAAGAACTTTACAAAAACTCTACACAGGAATATCCCAAAAACAAAAAAGACCAATCCCTACCTGAAGGCTATTTCAATCTTTCGTTTATAGAAGTTGGAGAAGAAGTGCCTACAGAAGAAGACAATAGCAATGTTGTAGCACTTTCACCGCGCGAACGGAGTTATTGTGAAGCGATTTTAGAGAAAATAGAACACGCTAACCGAGCAGGGGCAGCCGATAAGGATATTACTATATTGGTGCGCACCAACCGCGAAGGAGCTGCTGTAGCCTCTTTCCTTTCAAAACAGCAAAGAAATGTAATTTCACCTGATTCACTATTACTGAAAAATGTCGCATCGGTACAGTTTCTCGTCACCCTATTACGTCTGCTTTATCACCCTGAAAGTGAAGAACTCAAACTGCAATTGCTCTTTGATTATCTGCGTTTTAAAGAAACTAAAGACCCTCACCTATTCCTCAGCAAATATGTAGAGGAACCCGTAAATACTTTCCTTGCCGATTTTCACTTCTCTATAGAGCTGTTCAACCAATATTCTTTATACGAAGGAGTAGCTTTGGCGGTGAATTGTTTTGACCTTGCCCGTCCTTCCGATGCTTATCTCACTCACTTTATGGATATTGTATTCGATTTTAAGAATGCGCGCAAAGGAGGCTTAGCCAATTTTCTAGAGTTCTGGGACGACCAGCAAGAAAAACTGAGTATCAGTTCACCCGAAGGGTTGAATGCTATTACTGTAATGACGGTTCACAAGAGCAAAGGACTTTCTGCCCCCGTGATTATCTACGCTTTCGCCGATAGCAAACTCATCGATACACATACTGAAAAACTTTGGTTTCCCGTAGACCACGAGCAGTTTAACGGTTTTGACTATCTGCTGGTAAACAGCAATAAAAGCTTAGTGAATTACGACGCACAAGCCGAAGAGCTTATGATGCAACTACACGAACAAAATCTCCTCGGCCAGCTAAATGTGTTATATGTAGCGATGACGCGTCCCGAATCATTTCTCTATGTAATCACCTCACTCTCCAAAAGCAGTGCCGAGACTTATGGCACACTCTTTAAAGAGTTTTTAGAAGAAAACGGGCAGTGGAATAGCGATGTAGTGGAATATACCTTTGGAAGTGCTGTATTTCCTAAGAAGAAAGAGAAAGAAGCTACAGAAGAATCACCTATTCCTTTCCAAAAAGGTTGGCAGTATCCGAACTACAAGATTGCGACAGGGGCTTCCCTGCTATGGGACACTCATCAACAAGAAGCCTTGGAGCGCGGCAACCTCATTCACGAGTTATTCTCGAAAATCACTTACGCTACCGACCTCGACACTGTACTCAACGATGCACTACAAGAGGGTACACTCACTGCCGAACAATACGAGTTATTGCAACCTCAAATGGCACGATTGCTTAGCGACAGCTCTTTAGCACCTTTCTTTAGCAAGGACTACGAATATTTTACCGAACGCGAGTTTATAGACACTAACGGCAACTATTTCCGTCCTGACCGACTTGCCTACAACCCAAGTACTCGCGAAGTCTATATCATAGATTACAAAACCGGACAACCCAACGACCAATACCGTACCCAACTACAGCATTACCAACAAAACATGACAGCCATAGGCTGGCAAGTAAAAGGAAAATATTTAGTGTATTTGGATTTAGGAGAAGTGGTAAAGATTCTCTAATCCTCTCTAAAATACGCCTTAGGATTGTTCAAAAAAGTTTTAGTAATGATATAATGTTCTACTTCTTGTAAAGGGGTAGCTTGCATTCCATTTTTGGTAACTTCATAGATTAGTGCATCAGGCATTGCCATTAGGATTGGAGAATGGGTAGCGATGATAAACTGTGAACGCTCTTTCTTTAGGTGTTCGCGTATGAGGTAGATGAGTGATAATTGGTGTAAGGGCGAAAGGGCACTTTCAGGCTCATCAAAAATATAGATTCCTTGTCGTTTCACACGTTGGGTAATGATATGCAAAAAGGCTTCTCCGTGAGAAAAAGATGCTAAATTTTGTCCGTAGTTGAACATCATATTCTGATAGGTAGGATTCTGACTTTTGAACGAATCAAAAATATTACCTTTGATCACATAATCGCCAAAGTCCTCTGAACGAAAGAAAAAACCACGACCATCACGTATCATATCGAGTTCTAAATCTTCTGCGAGCTCAGCAATAGGCTCAAACGATTCTTCTTGAAAGCCTAACGTATTGTTAATACGAGCCAAGCGGAGTTTGTAGGCAATAGCTTCAATAAGGGACGATTTACCCACCCCATTATCACCTACAATGAAAGTTACGGGCTGATCAAGATTGATATGTTTAGCATAGCGCACAGCTTCAGTATTATAAGGAAATCCTTGCACTCTATCAGTGGTAATATTTAAGGAACGGATATACATAAGTAATTAGAAAATGAGAAAATTATTAAATATGTGATGCGACAAAGATACAACATTTTGAAAAATAAACATATCCTTTCTTTGTTATTCCAACCAAAAACATTATCTTTGCCTTTGTTTATCACTGATGTATGAAACATATTGCTATTATTTTTATATTGCTTTGCCTTGGGGCGTGTAAGCACTCTAATCCTTATAGGGACACTACTATCGAATTGGTAGAGGTAAAGTCTTTTCCGTTGGAGAAGATAAGCGTGCGAGCAATGGTGCTCTTAGAGAAAAACGTGGCTTTTGCAGGCTCCGATGCTACCTTTGGTTTTATCAACACTCAAAACCAAACCATTGCGACTTCTAACTTGAAGAATCGCGGGGTGATTTCGGATTTCCGCGCGGTGGCAGCAACGACTCAGAACTTTTTTATGCTCTCTATCGGCAACCCTGCATTGCTCTACAAAGCAGAACAAAGTGGTATGGAAGAAGTGTATCGAGAGGAACACCCCGATGTATTTTACGATGTATTGCGCTTTACGGACGACCAATTTGGCATCGCTATAGGCGACCCTATCGATAATCGCCTATCGGTAGTAACAACGCTCAATGGCGGACAACAATGGACGAAACTCACGTGGTCACAATCGCCAAAACTCGAAGAGGGTGAAAGTGTATTCGCTGCTAGCAATTCGGCTTTGGCGCACTATGACAACAAACTATGGGTAGTAACAGGCGGAAGTAAGAGCAGGGTGTTATTCTCGGACAACAAGGGCTATAAATGGCAAGACCTCGCTACCCTACCTCTTGCCCAAGGTTCAGCTACTCAAGGGGCTTTCACCATAGCTTTCTACAAGGACCAGCAGGGTATTGTTCTCGGTGGCGATTATGAACAACCTACAGAGCGCAAAGGCTCTGGCGCACTCACTTTTGATGGGGGTAAAACTTGGCAGCCTATCGCGACCGACAAGGCTATTGGCTATGCCAGTTGTGTGCAATACATTCCTAATAGTGAGGGAAATGCTTTGGTAGCAACTTCGCCTAATGGTCTTTTCTTCTCTAACGACCAAGGTAGGAGCTGGCAACAACTTTCAGATAAAATCTATCACGCGCTACTCTTTGTAGATGAGCAAACTATGGTTGCTTCGGGCAATGAGAAAATCACCCTTTTTAGAGTTGTAAAGAAATGATGATAAGT
This sequence comes from Capnocytophaga sp. oral taxon 324 str. F0483, assembly GCF_000318315.2. Taxonomy (NCBI): domain Bacteria; kingdom Pseudomonadati; phylum Bacteroidota; class Flavobacteriia; order Flavobacteriales; family Flavobacteriaceae; genus Capnocytophaga; species Capnocytophaga sp. oral taxon 324. The sequence continues at coordinate 43,774 of NZ_KB291518.1, forward strand.
GAGGTAACGGCTTTACGCAAAGCAGGTGACTTAGAAGAGGCGTTGCGCATCGCTCTTGAGGAATTTAAGGAAAACGATAGCAGTATCAACAAATATTCGTTGGGCTGGGTGTATTACGATTTTTGCAAGAGGGCAGTAGTCGAAAACGACTTAGACACTTTTCTGCAATATGTGCAAGCACTCAAAGACCTGCGTTTTAGCATTGAAGAAGTGCTCATCACCGACCAACTGCTTTGGCAATACGTGAAGTTCTTCGCACAGTTGCGCAAAACAGGAAAAATGGAACTTATTGATGTACTGTACGAGAGTTTGAAAGGTATGTATTTCACGATGCCTTCTGAAGCGTTTTCTGCCTTAGCAGAGCAGTTGCACAAAGCTTATAAAGACCGTGATGAATATTTAGAAGTAATTACTGATGTAATGCCTTTTCTGCGCGCTGAGGATTTCGCACCTAAGTCATACCAAGGTATACTTATAATGCCTTTGGCAGAGCAAATCTATATCGCTTATAGCAAACGTATATTAGAAAGTGGCGACAAAGAGATTATCGCCACCTTTATACCTATCTTGCATCAGTGGATTCAAGCGCACCCTGAATACAATTCGCTTATTTATTACTATGTGGAAATGTGCAATTTTGCCAATTTACCAATGTGATAATTATCAATTGTTCATTGCTGAACATTGGTTATAAAGTTCACGCCACGATGCTCCGCGTTTCCTCATTACATTTTCGAGGTATTCCTTCCACACCATTTTATCTTTGTCTTCATCTTTTACCACAGCTCCTTGCAATCCTGATGCTAAATCTTCATCGGTAACAGTACCGTTGCCAAAACTACCTGCTAATGCCATACTATTGGTAATAAGCGAAATAGCTTCGGCGGTAGAAATAACTCCGCTAGGCGATTTGAGTTTCTGTTTTTCGTCTAAAGTAGCTCCTTTGCGCAATTCGCGGAAAATAGTTACAATCTTCTCTATAGCTTCATTGCTTGGCAAGGCAGCTTTCAGTTTGTAGTTGTTAGAAATCTCGGCTACGCGCTTGGTTACGATAGACACTTCAGTTTCTAAAGTAGCAGGGGCAGGTAGCACGATGATGTTGAAACGTCTCTTGAGTGCTGAGGACATCTCGTTTACACCACGATCGCGGGTATTAGCTGTGGCAATAATAGAGAAACCGCGCTGAGCAAGTAATTCTTCACTGAGTTCTGGAATGGCAATATTCTTCTCCGATAGAATAGAAATCAGTGCGTCTTGCACTTCGGAGGCACAACGTGAAATCTCCTCAAAACGAGCGACAGTCCCTGTTTCCATCGCGCGATAAATAGGTGATTTAAGTAAGGCTTCGTGCGATGGCCCGTTAGCCAAGAGCATTGCGTAGTTCCACGAATAGCGAATGTGTTCTTCGCTGGTGCCCGCAGTACCTTGAATCACTTTGCCCGAATCACCACAAATAGCAGCTGTAAGGTTTTCGGAAAGCCACGACTTGGCGGTTCCTGGCTCGCCTATAAGCAGTAGAGAGCGGTCGGTAAGGAGTGTAGCAATAGCGATTTCCACCAAGCGGTTATGACCGATGTACTTAGGGGTAATCTCTACCCCACTAGCAGTACCTCCAGTTACAAATTTCAGCACAGCTTTAGGCGACAATTGCCAGCCTATGGGCTTTTCTTGTTTTTTATCCTCTTCTTTTAGAGCTTCTAATTCTTTTGCATATAGTTGTTCCGCAGGAAGACGTAATACGTTTGACATAAGTTATATAATCCTCCCTCGCCCCCTCCCAAGGAAGAGAGAATGCAATATAAATAGTTAGAAAATATATTATCCTACCCCCTCCCCTTGGGGGAGGGAAAGGGGTGGGGATTCTAATTAGCAAATGCGTGTTTGTAACCTTTTTGTTTATTCCAAGCTCCGCGAGTAAAATCAGGTATTTCTACAGGAGCACTGCCGTTTTCTAATGATAGTTTAGAAAGAGGTGCTAAGCAACACCATTCAGCAAGGTCATACACGTCCATATCCAAAGGTAAACCATTGCGCAAACAGTAGATGAGGCGATAGTCCATAATGAAATCCATACCTCCGTGACCGCCCACTTCTTTTGCTTTAGTTTCCAATTCTCTAAGAATACGTGGTTTGTATTTTTCCATCATTGCTTTTTTAGCCTCTTCGGGCATAAAGCTGTGTGCCGAAAGATTTTCGTGATTAGGCACTTCATCTTTTGCTATACTTTCTGGCTGAATAAGATAACCTTCAATCGGATATTTATTCGCAAATCCATTCGTTCCAGTAAGTTGATACATACGTGAATATGGACGTGGTGTTACCACATCGTGTTGTATTTGTATGGTTTTCCCTTTTTCAGTTTTAATCATTGTAACAGTAAGGTCACCGTTTTGGAAGTTAGGTTCTTCTTTGCCCATTACGCGTTTGTACACTTCTTTGCCTCTAAAAGCGTGCGTATCAAATGAAACCAAATAGTTCATCTTGTCTCCTCGGTGAATATTAAGCGCTTGGCATACAGGACCTATACCGTGCGTAGGGTATACATCTCCACGATTTTTAGCATTGTAGTCTAAACGCCAGTTGTTCCAATACTCAGTCCAAAAGTCGTCTAAGTTATGAATATAAGAGCCTTCGCCGTGAATCACTTCACCCAAGAGTCCTTGTTGTGCCATATTAAGAGTAGTAATTTCAAAGTAGTCATACACGCAGTTCTCAAGCATCATACAGTGTAAGCGTTTCTTCTCACTCATATTAATCAATGCCCAAATCTGTTCCATATCAAGAGCTGCGGGCACTTCTATCGCCACGTGTTTACCGTGTTCCATAGCATAAAGCGCCATTGGTACGTGGTGTTTCCAGTCAGTTACTATGTACACGAGGTCTACATCTTTGCGCTCACATAGCGCTTTCCAAGCATTTTCATCACCTGTGTACTGGGCTACACGCTTATGTCCTGCTTTTTCAATTACTTGTTGCGCTTTTTCTACCATTTCAGGACGTATATCGCAGATAGCTGTAACTTTCGCTCCGGGCACGTGCATATAACGTTCTACCGCACTATGTCCGCGCATTCCAAGACCAATGATTCCCACACGCACCGTATCCATTTTAGGAGTAGTAAGGTTTAGTACATCTGTTTGCCCAGCTGGACGAGGGGGGGTAGTTACTTTAATTTGATAAGAACTTCTACTCTTATTCTCATTAGAAGTAGCTTGATTGCAGTTACAAGCCACAAAGCCAAGACATACAGCAATGCCTATGGCTACTTGATAGATTTTTTTAATCATAGCTGTGAATATTTTTAAAGGTTGATTATTAATGTGACAAAAGTAGCAAAAAAAATTAATAGTAACAAAAGAAAAGTAAAAAAGATTTATTTATCCACTCCTTTACAATTACTTTTCAGTACCTTTTTTACAAAAAAACGTTCACTCTTAACCATTCACTTTCAACTATTTATATACCCTTTGTATACCAATCGTCCAAGATTCGTATAAGCTTCCTATAAGCTACCTATAAGCTAAACCTACCCTCCTTCCTACCAAAATTTGGCTGTGTAGTTCACACCTAATTTGTTAATTTGCTAATTAAAATAAGTTTCGTATCTTTGCGTTTTAAATGATAACAACCAAACAAATGGTATGGAAGAGTACATACTTACACTTGTAAATCAAACAAATAGAAATATTTTTCTCACAGGGAAAGCAGGAACAGGTAAAACTACTCTGCTACACAAAATCATCAATACTTGTTATAAAAATACGGTGGTAGTTGCCCCTACGGGTATTGCTGCTCTCAATGCTGGTGGCGTAACCATTCATTCGATGTTCCAACTCCCTTTTGCTTCTTTCTTACCAACACTGAGCAATCCCCCTATTGTGAATGAATTCTTGCGCTTTGAAAACCGATTTTCTTTGCGAAAACACTTCCAAATGCACAAAAATAAACAGCAGGTTATCCGCAATATGGAATTGCTAATTGTAGATGAAGTGAGTATGCTCCGTGCCGATGTGCTCGATGCTATGGACTATATGTTACAGTTTATCCGAAAAGACAAACGACCCTTCGGAGGCGTACAAGTGGTCTTTATCGGAGATTTGTTACAGTTGCCCCCCGTAGTAAAACAAGAGGAATGGGAAGTGCTCAAACATTATTATAAAGGAATGTATTTCTTTCAGTCCGAAGTCATAACTCAAAATCCTTTGCTATATGTAGAACTCGAAACCATTTACCGACAAACCGATAAGCTGTTTATCTCCATTTTAAATCACTTGCGTGAAAACCAACTTACCTCTGAGGATATCAAACAGTTAGAAAAGTATGTACAGCCAGATTTCCCTAAAAAACACCTAAAAGATTATATCACCCTCACCACTCACAACGCCAAAGCTGATGCAATGAACCAACGCGAAATGAGTAAGCTCACTTCTCCCCTATTCTCTTACGAGGCTGATATTGTTGATGATTTTCCCGAATACCTCTACCCTATCGAAAAAGTCATTCAGCTAAAAGAAGGCGCAAGAGTAATGTTCATCAAAAATGACATTTCAGGAGAACACCTGTTTTTCAACGGAAAGATGGGTACAGTGGTCTCTCTTTCCGAAGGTGAAATTACCGTGAAATTAGACGGTGGAAGGGTCATAAACGTCGAACGCTACGAATGGGAAAACGTGCGATATAAACTGAATGAAACAACCAAAGATATAGAAGAAGAGCGCCTGGGCTCGTTTACCCAATACCCATTGCGCTTGGCGTGGGCAATTACCATACACAAAAGTCAAGGGCTCACTTTCGAGAAAGCCATCTTAGATTTGGCAAGCGTATTTGCCTCAGGTCAAGCCTATGTAGCATTTTCGCGCCTGCGCTCGTTAGACGGCTTGATTTTGCTTTCCTCAGTAAGTGCTAATGGTATCAACAACAATGGTGAAGTGATAGGTTATGCCGAGAACAAAGCCTCCGAAAAAGAAGTACAAACCGCTTGTTATACAGGGAAAACCGATTTTTTGCAGGAGAATATTCTAAACACTTTCCAATGGAATACTCTTTTAGAAGAATGGGTGCTACACCGCAATAGTTATTCAGGTGAAATTGGCAATAAGAACCTATATAAAGATTGGGCATCACAGCAGTTGGTAAGAGTACAAGAACTTGTTACCGTCTCCGAGAAATTCATCAAGCAACTCAAAACACTTTTCAATAATGCAACCGATGTTCAGCATATTTTCGAACGCGTAGCCAAAGGTATCACTTATTTTACACCGCTCTTAAAACAATTGTGGTATGAAGTGCTATTAGTTGAAGGCAAAATAGCCAATCAGAAAAAAGTCAAACAATTTTTCACCGAACTAAAAGAGTTAGACAATAGCCTTTCCGAAACGCTAAAGAAGCTCTTCCGCTTAGAACAAATGATACAATTAGCACAATCCGACCAACCCTTTGATAAAGAAAAGATACATTCAGCCAAATTAGAAACTTTGTATACTGAACTCACCGGAAAAATTAATAATATTTTAAAGAACGAAAAACTCTTTATAAGCGAATATCCTCTCTCCAAAGATGATAAACCCAAGAAGGAAAAACGCTCTACTTATGATATTACACTTCAGCTTTGGAAAGAAGGTAAAACAGTAGCCGAAATAGCCAAAGAGCGTACACTATCACAGGCTACTATCTATTCTCACATAGCCAAATGCATAGAACAAGACAAAATTGCTATTACTGAGGTACTTCCTGAGAAAACTATCAATGAACTGAATACAATTTTCAAAGAAAACGAAGAACTTACTACCCTGAAAAGTCTTTATGAAAAGACAGAAGAAAGATACAGTTGGGACGAACTGCGTTTATTCAGAGCCTACTTACTAAAAGAAGCTAAAAAAGCATAATAAAAAAGAGACTTCTGAGGAAGTCCCTTTTTTCATTTTTTAAGTTATTAAAATCTATAAGTAACACCTGCTTTAAAACCTCCTGTTGCAAAAGAGTTGTGTTCTACAAACAACTCAGCATTCACACCGAAGTTTTCTGTAAAGAAGTAACGCCCCCCTGTTTGAAGACGCACTGCAAATCCTGAGTCATAATAAGGATCCCAATTGTCATATTTATAATCATTATTCCAATTGTAATATCCCAAACTTAAACCACCGTACAAATCTACGTTTGAAGGAAGTCTTCTTATAAGTTTATTGAAGTGGTAATTACTCGTAGCTAAAACACCTATATTATTGTATTTTACGCTATTGTAGTTTCTACCACGGTAAAATAACTCACCTCCTACAGTTATTTGGTCGTTAATCCCAACGTCCACTGAACCATATATCATAGCTCCTGGACCTGAAACACCAAGACCTCCATTAATTTGTACATCACCAGCCCCAAACGACTGTGCTGAAGCTACTCCTGCACTGAGGAGTAATCCAAAAAGTAAAACGATTTTTCTCATAAATAATTACTATTAACTTGTTTTAATAATGCAAAGGTAATATTTTTATTCATAATAACAAAAAAGACTACCCTAATTTTTAAGGTAGTCTTTTTAACACAGAAATATGTTTCTTATTTATTTTTGATTCAAAGGAGAACCTTCACGAGCGATATAAGTCAATTTCAATGCATTAACATCTTGTAATTTCTCACGAATATCACTCACTAATCCCATATTGGTATCAGCATCTACTTTCAAAGCGGTCATAAATACATCTTTTAGTGCATCGCGTAAACCTTCTCTATAATTCAATATATAGTGGCTTACCTCCGAAACATCAATGAATTTATCGTTCACTTGGATTTTAGCATTTACACCAAACTTAGCCTGATACTTAGGAAGTGGTTTCCCTGCATAAATGTAGACAACTGGGTCTTTCTTGTCCAATTTTTGTACCTGATCTGCCACTGGCAACTTATTTTGTACCATCAAATCACTATCTTTAGATTCTGTTACTGTCATAAAGAAGAACAAAAGCATAAAGATGATATCTGGCAAAGAAGCCGTAGAAACAGCGGGCGTTTCGCCACTTTTCTTTTTTGTAAATTTTGACATATCCTTCTAATTTTAGTGTTTCTTAGGTGCTGTTTCAAGCAATTTTCTTGGGAATAGCTCCTGTAATTTCACGATTTTAGGTTCTAACGCATCTTTCCTGTCTTTAGGAGTACGAGCTGCGTTAAATTCTTCCTCTATCTGAACGTAAGGTACTTCGTTAGGGAACAAACGTCTGCGTTCACGCTCACGTAACTCATTATATGCCTTAATCAATTCATTTTGTACAGCTATATAAGTGTGATATGAAGTTTCACGGTCGTTGCGCAAAGAAATAACTGCTTTATCTGGGTTGTCTGATGATAGAGGGTCTCTTTTACCTTTACAGTAAGTACAAGAACCATCTCCATTGTTATCCAAGAAATTAAGCGCTGTTTCTTTTACGTCTTTAAGTTCCTTAACTTCGTTGTTTATTAACAACTGGTTGTACTTGTTCACTACCACTACCAATACGTTTTTCTCTTTTACTGGTGGAGGTGGTGGCGTATTTTCTTGTGGTTTAGGAGGTAACTTTACAGTAATCCCTGAGTTGCTCTCAATAGTTGTTGTTACCAAAAAGAATATCAACAACAAGAAAGCAATATCAGCCATTGAACCTGCATTTACCTCGGGTGCGGAACGTTTTGCCATAATTTCTTATTTCATTAGTGCTTTTTTCACATTGGAAGCTATAAGAGCTACTACGGCTACCGCTACCAATATGTACAAAGCGATTAAACCTGTGCTTACCCATCTTCTTACAGATTCGCTGGCTTTCTTCACTTCGTCACTGGCATTAGCTTCTACAGCTCCTGAAGAGAAGATATAAGCTAAAAGAAGAACTACCACAAATCCTCCTGTATAGATAAGCGTTTTCTTAAGTGCTTTTGGTGAAGCTAAAATGTTTTGTGCCGCTGATATGATTACTGCTAACAAAGCTATTCCTAAAAGAACATATGTGAGCACAAACAAAGCTTGCATAGTACCGTTATTGGGATCCTCTGCGTTTGTAAAGAAAGACAAAACAATCCATAGAACTACCCCAATTACGCCCAAAGCAAGAGCTCCATATTTTGCTATTTTATACATACTTAAAGTTGTTTAATGGGTGAATAAATTATTTCATTTTTCTTGCTACTAAAAGGTCTATCAATGAGATAGAAGCATCTTCCATATCATTTACGATAGCGTCGATTTTAGCAATGATGTAGTTGTAGAATACTTGTAGTATCATCGCTACAATCAAACCAAACACTGTAGTAAGCAAGGCAACCTTGATATCACCAGCAATCAATGATGCGTCCAAACCACCAGCTGAACTAATCTTATCGAACGCTTCAATCATACCAATTACCGTACCCATAAACCCTAACATCGGTGCAATAGCAATAAAGAGCGAAATCCAAGATACGTTCTTTTCTAATTGTCCCATCTGTACACCTCCGTAAGATACTACTGATTTTTCAACCATATCAATACCTTCTGATGAACGGTCAAGACCTTGATAGAAAATAGATGCAACAGGGCCTTTTGTATTACGGCACACTTCTTTAGCTGCCTCAATACCTTTGCTATCCAATGCCTCTTCAATATCGGCAATTAGCTTTTTAGAATTGGTAGTCGCCATATTGAGATAAATAATTCTCTCAATAGCTACTGCCAAACCAATAATCAAGCAGAGCAAGATTGGAGCCATATAGGCAGGACCCCCTTCAATGAAACGCTCTTTAAATACTTGGTGGAAGCCTTTGCTTTGTTGCATCGCTTCAGTTGCTTCCTGAGCGCTAACCATAGCCACGTTTAAAATTAACATTGCTACTAGAAGTAGCTTAGATGACATTTTTTTCATTTGTTTAATCTTTTTAAATTGTTAGTTAATAATTTAATGTTTAATAATTATTCTGTTTTTTTTAGAAAGAAGCAGAGAGGAAGGGATTCGAACCCTCGATACGCTTGTGGCGTATATACACTTTCCAGGCGTACTCCTTCGACCACTCGGACACCTCTCTCTATGCTGTTTCTGAATGCCAAAGTAACAAATTATTTTTCTATCCCACAAGTTTTTTCTTAATTTTTTGCTAAATTTCTCCAGCTATATTTTCTTCAAACTTGATTTTGAATAGTTTATGAGAAATATTTTTTTTAAGCAAAAGCATCAATTTTGTGATTGCCGACTCGGTTGTGAGGTCTTTTCCGTCTATCACTCCCATCTTTTTGAGGGCTTCACTCGCTTCATATTTGCCCATCATCACACTACCTCCAGAACACTGGGTAACATTCACTATATGTATTCCTTTATTAATAGCACTCTGCAAACTCTCTACAAACCACGCATCGGTAGGAGCATTACCTGAACCGTAGGTTTCTAACACTACCCCTTTCAGATTTGGGATATTGAAAATACCATTCAGTATAGGTGCAGTAATGCCTGGGAACATCTTGATAATCGCTACGTTAGTTTCAAAATCTTTCCACACTTCTAAATGTTGCTTTTGCTTGCGGGGTAAAAGGTTCTCTTTCATCACCTTTAAATGTACACCACTTTCTACCAACAGCGGGTAGTTCAGCGAGGCAAAAGCTTGAAAATGCTCGGCGTTTATTTTGGTAGTGCGGTTACCTCGGTAGAGCTTGTACTCGAAATAGAGTCCTACTTCTTGTATCACGGGCTCACCATTTTCTTTTAGGGCTGCCAGCTGTATAGAGGTGATGAGGTTCTCTTTGGCATCGGTGCGCAAATCGCCTATCGGCAGTTGTGAACCGGTAAATATTACAGGTTTAGTAAGCCCTTGTAGCATAAAGCTTAAAGCCGAAGCCGAGTAGCTCATCGTATCACTGCCGTGCAACACTACAAAACCATCGTAGTGATTATACTCTCTTTCAATCACCTCAGCAATTTCAATCCAATGTTGGGGGTTCATATCCGAGGAGTCTATCACTTTTTCAAACGAGTGCACCGAGATTTCACAATCTAAGTGCGAGAGCTCAGGAATACGCTTGTAAAGATTATTAAACTCGAAAGCACGCAAGGCTCCTGTTTGGTAGTCCTTTATCATCCCGATAGTCCCCCCCGTATAGATGAGGAGCACTTTTGAATTATTGGTTTCCATCGAATTTGTTCTTTACAGGATTAGCGTACATCTCTAAGAACTTCTTTTGTGAAAGGTCTTCAGAATTGCTTCGGTTGTTCATTCGGCGTTCAAAACGTCGAAAATCTTTTTCGTTGTAGTATTCCTTATATATAGAGGTGTCGTTCAGCAAATCATAAGCAATATAATTCGCAGGAAACAACTTGTACTGTTGATGAATAGCACTGTCCAAACATTCAGCTAAGGCTTGCAATTGCTTGTTAAGATGCTGATGTGTGGCTTCTATAGTGTCTATCTGGTCGTACAGCGGTTGTCCTACCGAAATATGTACACGTCCTTTTTGTCCCAACAAGCCTTGAATGATGTTCTCAAAATCCTCTTTTTTAGATTTCACGTATTCTACCCCGTTATGTTGGGCAATAAGTGCAGGCAACTTCAACACATCAGTGGGGTCAAACTCATAGGAAATCGACATCGGTACTAAATTAAGTGTTTTCAGGTACTGCAAAGGTGATATATCTTCGGGAGCATTAAGGGTGAGCATCTTCAAAACCCCTTGCTGGGTACGGTCATCGCCGTTCTTAGTGCGCCCTTCTCGTTGCGCAATCCACACATTGCGATGCTCTTCTGTAATGCAGTGGTAAATATATTCCGATACCAATTTAGAATGCTCCAAAGCCTCTCGTGGGGGCAGACTCCTATATATAATGATATTTCTGTTGAGCATCGCCAATATCTTCAAATACTTTTTCCTGAGCAAATTGTCACCCATTGCCGAAGCCGTCATCGAAAGGTGATTGTCGTATAGGGCAACGTTTAATAAGGAAGTATCTAAAACAATATCGCGGTGATTGGAAACAAATACATAAGCTTTGCGCGGGTCTAAACCGTCAAACCCATCACAGGTAAATTCCGAAATACTTTTCTCAATCGCCTTAGTAACCACTTGATACATTATATCCTCCTGAAAATCGGACACCTTTTGGCAAGCAAGCAGTCGTCGCTCTCGCTCCTCAGGAGTTTCATCAGGAAATGCATAAGCCATCATCGCTCGAATCAAAGGATTATCTTTAATTTGCGACAAGGCACGTGCTACTTCGTTGTCGTTAAACGGACGTATGGACTTGAAATAATCGGTCATTTCAGATACTCTATATTCTCTTGTTTTGGATAACGAAAGGCAAAGTAACGAAATATATTTGATAATACCTAATTAAATCTTAAATATATTTGTAGCATTTTCGTCAGTAAGGCGTATAATCTCGCTTTCAGGCAAAGCATATATATCCGATAATTTCTCTACAACTTTCACTATATAAGCACTTTCGTTGCGTTTCCCACGGTAAGGTACTGGTGCCAAATAAGGTGAATCGGTTTCTAAAACGATATGCTGTAAATCTATATTTTTTAAAAACTGGTCTATCTTTCCGTTCTTAAAAGTTACCACTCCGCCAATACCTAAATGTAAGCCGTAGCCAATAGCGCGCTGAGCTTGCGCTTCTGTACCCGTAAAGCAGTGAAAAATGCCAAAAAGGTCGTCACTTTTTTCGGATTCTAAAATCTCAAACACTTCGTTGAAAGCCTCTCGACAGTGAATAACAATAGGCAACTGATGTTTTTTAGCCAACTGTATTTGCCTCTGGAAAGCCTCTTGTTGCTCTTTGAGAAAAGTTTTATCCCAATAAAGGTCGATGCCTATTTCGCCAATAGCACAAAAGAAATGCGATTGCATCAAATTCTCAACGTGCGCAAGTTCCTCCTGATAGTTTTCTTTCACGCTACAAGGGTGCAGACCGTTCATTAGGAAAACGTAGTCAGGATAATCGTTTTTCAGCTGAAACATTCGCTGGGTATAGCTCGCATCAATAGCTGGAATAAAACAACGGGTTACACCAGCTGCTTTGGCTCGTGCAATCATCTCGGTACGGTCAGCGTCAAATTCTTCTGAATATAAGTGTGTATGTGTATCTATCATCAGTTGTCAGCCGTTAGTGTTTAGTAGTTATTTACAATTATATAGGTTAAATACATCACAAGTGCAACTCCTAATAGCCAATATTTCTATAATCTTTCTTCACCTTATCTTCGGTATAGATTCGTCATTTATTCGTCTTTCCTTCGTCTTTTGTTCGTCCTTTAGCCACTGTAGACCCACTGTAGACCCACTGTAGACCCACTCTTCGTTCACCTTTCCTTCGTCTTTTGTTCATCATTCGTTATTCCTGTACTTCCCTTTTCCCTTTTACCTTTTACCTAAATAAAACGCTACTGCCGATGTTACAAACCTCTCAAAAGCCTCGGTTACTTGAGGAGCGTTCTTGGTAGTGAGAGCAAACGGACTCATATGGGTATACGGATAAGGAAAATCTTCTATTTGTACCTCTATATTGATATTTCTGTAGCCTCCTTTAAGGGTGTTGAGTGCCTCAATAGGAGGTGTTACCTCGTCCTTCTCCAATACTAAAGCTTTGATTTGCTTCTCCAACTGCAAAAAGCGCTGTTCACGTTCTTTCTGGTAATAGTTGTAGCGCAACATCGTTTTGAACCAACCTTCACCAAAATGAAGGTTACTGTCTTGATAATGTCTTAGGCGGTCGTCGTTCTTGAAATTGGTGCTGAGCAGTTCGGCAAAGGTTTTCTGCATTGTTATCGCTGCACGTCCGTCCATTATGTATTTAGAGATGGGGAACATACGGTCGATAGTCATACCTCCGCAGAAGCAAAAGAGTTTGGAATTAGTAAAATAGTCTTTGGGATTTGCCATCATCAATATTACAGAAAGGAAAGAGCCTATGGAATACCCAAAGAGGTCTACTGTAGCCGTAGGTGCAATAGTAGGGAGCAAGCCCGCTTTCAGGTCGGTGATGAGCTGTACTATGTCGTTATACGTTTGCAAACCCGACCAAAAGAGACGTTGAGGAAAGGCATCTAAACGCGTAGAAGTCGCCGCATTCACATAAGAGGTTTCCGAATTATCCGGAAACTCATTCATACGCTTTTGTGCAATAATGTACATTTCTTGGCGAGAGCTCCATCGCTCAGGGGCACGACTCATATGGAAGGCTATTGGGAAGAGCATTACTGCCTTACCTGTTTGTGTTGCCAATCCATAAGCCCACGGTAAGTATTTATCCCATTTCTTTTCGTTGAGTCCGTGAAATACAATAATCACTCCTTCAGCTTTTGGAGTTCCCAAAGGTTGTATTATATGATACTGGAAATGAATATTACAATCCACATCATAGTCAGCCCAATGGAGGTCGTCTTGCGCATCATTAAGCTGAGAAGGAAACGATAAGTTATGTTCTTGACAAAACAAATGCGGACTTCCTGGCAGGTAATACTTAGCCCCTTCGGAGAAGAAGCTATTATGCAAAATACGAATACCCAGCTCGGGTAATTCGGTATCGCACTGGGTATCGAAAACTGTTTTTAGTTTTTTGTATAATTCGTAATATTCCATATTTTTATAAATTAGAAAATTAGAAAATTAGCAAATTTTCACATTTACTAATTTGCTAATTATAGGATTACCAATTAGGATTTTGTTTCCAATTGCCTTGTTCGTAGTCTATATCATCTACTGGTATAGACCATACTATTTTGTAATAGTAATTACTTCCTACCTGAATATTGAGTTCACTATAATCAGAGGCAGGAGTATTCCTAATAGCCGTTACATCCTGAGGAGTGCCTCTTTTTACAGGCAATCCCCAGCGATTAAGGTCATACAGGCGGAAATCTTCAAAAGCTAACTCTCTATTGCGCTCGTTTTGTATGTCGGCAAAAAGGTTGCTTCCTGAGGTAGTAATAGCACTGAGCCCTCTTGCAGCACGTAATAGGTTTAAGTACTTTTTAGCATTAGTTTCATCATTGTTTTTATAGGCAGCTTCGGCTGCTATAAGGTAAGTTTCAGCTATGCGAAAAAGCTTAGCCTTATGCCCATAATAAAAATTATAACTATCAATAGGTTCTAATTCTCTATTTCGAGGGTACTTGTTTACAGCATAAAGAGAGCTAAACCCTACGGTTACTTCTTTCAAGAAAACATCTTTTCGCCAGTCGTCAGTAGTAAATAAATCTATAAAATCTTGAGTAGGCAATACATTAGGATTAGCGTCTATCTGTCCTGGGAAAAAGAAACTTTCACTTTCACCTAAATAGAGCTCATTGGTATTATCAGAAGTTTCATAAACTCCTGCATTAACAGCTGCATATAACTGAATAATACTCTCGGTATTATCATCTTCTGTCCATATTTTCTTGAAAGCATCGGCAGAGGTAGCCAATGGATAGCGATTAGTATTGATAAGCTCTACTGCTACTTGGTAGGCTTGTGCCCAATCATTTTTATAGAGCAATACCCTTGCTTTGAGAGCTCTGGCAGCATCGAGGGTGAAAGTATCAGCTCCTGCTGCTCCTGTTTGGCTTGCTAATAAGGTTTCAGCTTTCTGAATATCACTAAGTATAAAATCATAGGTTTCGGCTACACTACTGCGCGGAGGAAAGTTCTTGAGCGTAGGAGCTGTAAGCAGAGGTAAACCTAAATCGGTAGTTGCTGTACTACTGTTATAAGGTTTGCAAAAGTGCGTAACCAAATAGGTAAAGCAATAGGCTCGCCCTAAGTAGAGAGCTCCTGTAAGTTCTTGTATTTCTGATTGCTCAGGTATATTAGGGAAGCCCTTAATACCCGTGTTTATATCTTGAATGATAAGAAAGCGTTCTTTCCATATAGAGGCAGTAGCGTGCTCTGAAGAAGCAAACGTAGACCACCGATGCATATCGGGCAACTTTTCCATTGCTCCCGCAGCTGCGTTGAGATAATCGGCTTGGAGGTCTGAGGCATACATCTGTTGTCCCTGATTGTAATCACGCAAAGCGTTATACATCCCGTTTACCCACATTTCAGCATCGCGCTTATTCTTAAAACTGGTATTCTCACTGGCGTAATTATAAGGGTCTAAGTCCAAACGAGCACAACCCGTAGGCAACGACACCAAAAAAGAACATAAAAGTGCTATATATATTATTTTTTTCATTTTCCCTTTTTAGAATTTAAGTTCTACACCTATAGTAAATTGACGAGCAGGCGGATAACCTCCTCTTGATAACGTATTAGAAAACTCAGGGTCGGCTCCTGAATATTTGGTAATGGTGAAAATATTACGTGCCGATGCATATAGGCGCACTCCTGAAAAGAATCTCATTTGGTCTATTACCTCCTGAGGAAGCGCATAACTTAAACTTATACTCTTCAAGCGCATATAAGAGGCATTTTCGAGTAAGCGGGTATCTTTGCGCATATAATAAGCACTGCTGAGTTTAGGCAACTCTGTATCATCACCTTCTTGTTTCCAATAGTTAAACAATTCTCTATTAAAATTCTTACCTCCAAAAGTGCTTTGGTTTAAAGTATAGTATCGGTCTTCATTGATAAGCCATTTGCCCAAAGCATAAGAAAATGCCAAATCGAGTGATACATTCTTATAAGTAGCGCTTAGCCCAAAACCACCATTGATAGGTGCAAACATTTTCTTACCTGTAGTTTGTATTAGGTCTTCACTGAATTGGGTCGTAACTTTGGAGTCGTCTTTTTGTTGTATCATAGGGTTATCTTCGTTTCGTTGATACCATTCGGCATCTCCGTCTTTATTGATACCCTTAAATATTGGCAATGCCCATTGTAATGGTTCATTTAGCCTATATCCATTATTAAAAAGTCCATTCACAAAATTATCTTTGCTCAAGAATAGCGAGGTTACCTTCTGTTCATTGTAATTCATATTGAAATAAGGACGTATGCTTAAATCATTGTTCTTACTTCTATACGCAATCGTTGAAATAGTAAGGTCAAAACCTCTATTTTGCATATCACCTATATTATCCGGAATAGAAGTAAAGCCAGAGGCTGAGTTTATATAACGTTGTGCAAGAGTTTTATGGGTATTACGCTCATACACTTCAAAATTGATAGTAGTACCTTTGGCGATACCGATGTGCAAGCCGAGTGTTGTTTTCTGTTGTTCTTCCCACATAATATCGGGATTACCGAGCATCGCAATAAAATAACCTGGGGTTTGCTTATATAATTTTGAAGCATCTACCAAGGTTCTATTGCGATAATCACCAATAGAAGAGTTGCCCGAAATACCGGTGCTAAAACGCAAATCTAAGCTGGTAAGCCAATTTACCTTTTGCAAAAACTTCTCTTTTTTGAGTTTCCACATTCCTCCTATCGCCCAAAAATTGGCATAGCGATTATTTGAACCAAAAGCTGATGAACCATCACGGCGTGCTGATAGGTCTATAAAATAACGGTATTTATAAGAGTATTCCAAACGGGCAAAATAGGAATTAAATCCTGATTCAGATTGGCTATCTCCTACATTATATTCTTTAGTTCCGTGGCTGAGCATTGATAAAGCATCAGAAGGTTGCCCCTTAGACGATGCGTTGAACGAGCGCCACAGCGTTTCGATAGATTCTTGCCCCAATAGGAAATCAAAATCGTGTAAGTTCTTTATATTCCATTTGTATTGCAATAGGTTAGTATAAGTACGCTGTATATATTTATTGAGATAGCGAAAGGTTTGTGCTACCGTTTTGCTACTATCATTACTATAACGATAATCTATATAAGAAGGTAGAGGCCCTTTGCTTTCGGTTTCATTTACATTATACTGTATCCCTACTTGGCTTTTAAATGTTAAGTTCTTGATAGGTTCTATTAATAAATACCCTATAGGCAATATATCCTCAGTATAATCAATAGAAGGGTATTTTTCAGCCATATAATCAGGGTGAAAAAAGCCATTCTGACGATTAATAAAAGAAGGAATGTAATTCTTTCTCTTCCCATCGCTCTCTTTGGGAGAATAAATGGGGAGCGACAATATATCGGTTTCACTACCAGCGTTCGATACTCCTTCGGCAGTGGTAGTTCCTAAGGAGATTGAAAGTCCTGCTTTAAGCCAATCGGTTATTTGTGTGTCCAAATTAGTATTGAGATTATAGCGCTTGTAGTCCGAACGCGCCTTGATACCCTGTTGGTCTAAGTAGCCCAACGAAATGTAATAAGAAGTAGTATTACTTCCTCCCGAAATAGACACATCGGTGCGTGAGATAGGAGCGAAATCGCGAAAGAAAACTTTATCCCAACGTGTATTATAAGGATTTGCTGCCAAGATACTATCGGCGATAGCTCTTGCCGTAGTTTGGGTGTAGCCCGAACGCCTACCGAAAGCTACAATAGCATTGGGGTCTTTTTTTACCCAAAAGTCCATATACTCTTGTGGGCTCGCCATATTATCAAAGAATTTGCGAGTTACATTGGTGCGCATTGAAAAGCCCAACTGATGATTAATAGTAATATGAGTGCGCTCATTGCGTTTACCTCTTTTGGTAGTAATTAAAATCACCCCATTGGCAGCACGAGCTCCATAGATAGAAGTAGAAGCAGCATCTTTGAGTACTGTTACGCTCTCTATATCGGTAGGGTTATACATCGTCATTATATCGCCACTTACAGGGGCACCATCTATTATATACAAAGGTTCTGAGACTATCGTCTTATCAAAAACTGACATAAACGTGTTGAGCCCGTGAATGAGTACCGAAGAGCTTGCTCCTGGTCTTCCGGACTCGGTAGTTACCACCATACCTGCCACTTTACCTTGTAGTGCATCGGTGATATTAGCATTAGGAGTTTCGGCAAAATCTTTGCCTTTTACAGTAGCTACCGAAGCCACCGTGCGACTGGCTATTTTTTTGCTTCCATAGCCAGTTACCACTGTACCTTCTAATTGCTGAATATCGTCTTGAAGAACGATATCTATTTGGGTTACACCTGCCGTTACTTTCTTTTCGACAGATTTCATTCCCAAAAATGAATATTTGAGTACATCGCCTACTTGGGCATTGAGAGTATAGTTGCCATCAAAGTCAGTAGAAGTACCGTGTTGGGTGCCTTTTATAAAGACAAAAGCGCCCATCATAGGTTCACCTTTAGTGTCTTTCACCGAGCCCTTAATCGTTACATTTTGCGCTAAGGAAGGTAATACCCAAAGGAAAATACCTACAAAAACTAATAAATTTTTCAAATTCATAAATCGCTTTATTTTTCAGTGCAAAGTTTTCTAAAAAAAAATGAGAAAAACAAACAAAAGAAAAAAGAGATTCCTCTTTTAGAATATTTTTCTGAAAATAGAACTCAAAACAGAAAATAAATATGTTTTATAGCCTCTTTATTGACAAAATGGCGTTTTTAGAACACTGAGAGTTTATATACTGAAAATGTGATGAATATATTTTTTATGAGCGTTTTTTTGGGTAAAAAAAATTTTATATGGAGCTTATAGGAAGCTTGAACGAATCTTGGACGATAGATATAGGAATGTTACTGAAAGCCTTTGTACACCTTGGCTGAGCGCTATAAGGTAGTTACACTTATGTTCTGTTATTGGTTTTTCTAAAAAAGTATTATCTTATAGAAAAATACGCCATTGCTTATTGATAAGGTAAGATTTGGCTATTTGTAATTATTTATTATCTTTGCCGAAAAATATAAACATATGAATATGAAGCGCTTTTTATCAGCTATCACACTCCTTGTTATGAGCCACTTAGCTTGGTCACAAAGTCCTAACATTTTAGACCCTGATTACCAAAACAGCCGTCCTAACCCTTGGACTTATGGGGGAAATATAGGCATTGGTTACTCTACTTATGGATTGGGGATTGATGTATCGCCACGCTTGGGGTACAAAATCACTGAGGATTTGGAGCTTGCTGCTGTGGTGAATGGTTCTTTTCAAAACTCGGAATACTACCGCAGTTTGCTAGTGGGCGTAGGTCCTGCTTTAACCTATTACATAGGTAGGGTGGCGTATGTGAGTAGTTCTTATCAGCATTATTTTATCTCTCAGAAGCATAAAAGCACCAATTACAAATACAATACTGAGGAAGACGCCTTGTATGTGGGAGCTGGTTATATGCAAAATGTGGGGGGTAATGTGTATATACAGATAGGTGTGAGCTACAATGTGCTCTACAAGAAGGACAAAAGTGTTTTCAGCAGTGGTTTTATACCGAGTGTTGGGATAGTGATAGGACTTTAGTGTGAGCCACAGAGTGAAGTGCGGGCCACACAGGCAATTAGCACGACAAACAGGTGTGAGCGAATGAACAGTAGAGAAATTTATTTATTTATAATTGTTCATTTATAATTATTTTATACCTTTGCACCGAAAAACATAACAAGAGGACAAATTTGTACTGATTGCAACCTCTTGGGGTACTCCCCGAAAAATGCTAAAACAGTAATCTTTACTTGCTTTTCACGTCAGTTCCCCATTCTTCTTTACAATTGCGTCCTCTACTAAATCATAATTACCAATGGGATATTTATTCACCTCTGAGTCCGTTTCTGAAGGACACCCCGACAAAATCGCAGACCAAATAAGCGATGCTCTAATCGACAACTTTCTTGCTTTCGACCCTCATTCGAAGGTGGCGTGCGAGACTTTAGTTACTACCGGTCAGGTAATATTGGCTGGGGAAGTAAAATCGAACACCTACATAGATGTACAGCAAATTGCGCGCAACGTGATTGAGAAAATTGGCTATACTAAAAGCGACTATATGTTTGAAGCTAAATCGTGTGGTGTGCTTTCGGCAATTCACGAACAATCGCCCGATATCAATCAGGGGGTAGAGCGCGGTAAACCCGAAGAACAAGGCGCTGGCGACCAAGGAATGATGTTTGGTTATGCGGTAAACGAAACCGAAAACTATATGCCTCTTGCCTTAGACCTCTCGCACACTTTGCTGAGAGAATTAGCCGATTTACGTCGTGAAAACAAAGAGATTACCTATTTGCGCCCCGATGCGAAAAGCCAAGTAACCCTTGAATACAGCGATGACAACAAACCGGTGCGCGTGAACACGATTGTGATTTCTACCCAACACGACGAGTTCGACACGGAAAAGAAGATGCTTCAAAAGATAAAAGAAGACATTGTGAACATTCTCATACCGCGTGTGATTAAAAAGTATCCTCAATATGCACCATTCTTTGACGACAAGATTATTTACCACATCAACCCTACGGGTATCTTCGTGATAGGAGGTCCTCACGGCGATACAGGCTTGACTGGTCGTAAAATTATCGTAGATACGTATGGCGGTAAAGGAGCTCACGGCGGAGGCGCTTTCTCCGGCAAAGACCCGAGCAAGGTAGACCGCAGTGCAGCTTATGCTATGCGACATATCGCTAAGAACTTAGTAGCTGCAGGAGTAGCCGATGAGATATTGGTGCAAGTGAGTTACGCCATAGGGGTAGCCGAACCTACGGGCGTATACGTAAATACTTATGGTACAGCTAAGGTAAACCTCACCGATGGTGAAATAGCGAAGAAGATACAAGAAATCTTCCCTTTGCGTCCGTATGATATAGAACAACGCCTGAAACTACGTAATCCTATCTATAGCGAAACAGCATCTTACGGACATATGGGACGTACACCTAAGGTGGTAACCAAAGTGTTCTCGTCACCTTATCACAAAACAAAAACGATAGAAGTAGAGCTTTTTACTTGGGAAAAGTTAGACTTTGTAGAGAAAGTAAAAAACACTTTTTTTAATGATTAATGATTAGTGGTTAATGTTAATATTAATATAAAGAAGGCTGTCTGATATAAAACAGACAGCCTTCTTTTATTTTTTAGGAGGTGATATACAATGCAAATTAAATAGTTGGAAGGGAGAATATATGATAGAAAAACGATTTTTCACTATCCAATATTCTCTCTTAAAGCTCTATTTGGTATTGCAATACAAAAGTACCTAAGCGAGTGCTTACCTTTTTATCAGTAGCATCGAAGATAGGGCGGTTCTCATAGCCTAAGGAGAGTTTGCTCTTTTGTCCGTTAAAATAAGTATTCACGCCTACTGAATAGATATTCACGTTGCTGTTGAGGGCTTTATAGTTAGCAAATCGCCAGCCTGCATTGGGTTGTACACGGATATTACAATTTTCCCATTTAGGAAGCAGATAGCCTAATTGCAAGAATAAGGTACTACCTGTACCTATGGCGGGAGTAGCATTGCCAGCTCCATTAAGAGAGGTTCCTCCTGCAAAAATGCTATTAGCACCCACACTTCTCACATAATCACTACCAAAATGAGTGCTGTTAAAGCCTAAATAAGCGGTAATAGCGTCGTTGTGTTCAGAAATAGGAGTATCTATAAAAAAGTCGATTCCTAAATTGAAGTAATCGCGATAGGAAGTATTAGTTCCATCAGTGATTTCTCTTATTTTAGCTTGATATTCATAGCCAATACCGAGATTCATTATGTGTTTAGTTCCTAAATAAGTGCCATTACCTCCGCTAGTAGGCAATTTGTTGCTCTCATCGTCCCAAAACTCATATTTTAGGTAAGAGGAAGTAAGCACTTTGGGTTGCCCTTTGCTATAATTAAAAGCTGTACGAACATTATCAGAGGGGGCAGGTGAATTTTGCAAAGACACGAAATAATCAATCTTTCCTAACTGACCTTTGGCGTAAACACCTATCCTACGCCCCATATCATCGAAATGATTAAGGGTGTTAAGATAATAAACGGAAGGGTCGAGAGTGAGCATAGAGCCATTAGAGAAAGTGTTGGAAAAACGCCCAGCTCCTGCAAAGGTGGTCTTGGCTACCCCAATGCTCAATTTTTCGCTAAAAGTATACTGACCGAGCACGTCAAGCAAACGGAAATCGGAGCTTTGGAGGGTACTTTGGTTGAGATTATTATTTCCCATTAGGATATAGAACAACCATTTCTTTTCTACTTGGGCGAAGAAGCCTAAGCGATAACGCCGTACAGAAAGGTCGAATACCTTATCGGCAGGTTCACCTTGTACGGTAGTACCAGGGTTTGTTTCGGTAAGGCGAGCCCAAAACTGTCCACGCACAATACCTTGAATAAAAGTGTCGCCTTCTTCGTCGAAATTATGACGAAGCAACTGAGCTGAGGCAGGAATTGCCATCAATAAAGCTACTAAAAATAGGATTCTTTTCATTTTATGGTATAATATTGGTTTAAAAAGTATTTTCTTAACACAAAGTTTCTATTTAGCTTTCGAATTAGTAAGAGCCATTAAACTCACATCTATCAATTCCTTCAAGTTTTTATCGGAAGGCATTGGTGCATTGCTGTTGATGATATTAGCCTGTGCATCAATAAGCATATAGCGAGGGATACTTCGCAAGTCGTACAAAAACTTATAAGTATCTTTCACTTCTGGGGTGGTATACAGATGAATACCACTTAGTTTATCATTCTTTACCATCTCTTTCCACGCTTCTTTATCACGGTCTACTGAAATACTGAGAAAGACAATAGGCTTACCTTTATAGGATTGCTGTAAGGCTTCTAAGGCGGGCAACTCTTTACGGCAATCAGGGCAATAAGTAGCCCATATATCTACAAATAGCAATTTGCCTTTGAGGGGTAAACTCTCATATTTCACTTCTTTATCGTTCAAGTCGGTAAGAGCTTTAAAAAGAGGGAAAGGTTGTCCTGCTTTGAGTCGGTTTACTGTAGCAATGCGTCCTGAAAGAGCGTTTAACAGTTCGTTATCTTTTACTGCCTTTTGCACTAAGGCTATAATCTGTTCATTGGTAGTCTCAGCCGAGGTAGCCGATACTCCTTCGATGAGCAAAGGGGTGAGGTTTTCTTTAATATTTTGTGATTTAAGCGTATTGAAATCGGCTAAAATCTTACCCCACGGGTCGTTGAACTCATATTGCACTTGATAGCGATAGATTTTCAGTTGGAAGCAATTATGCACTAAGGTTTTATAAGCATTATACGCATCGAAATCGGTAGCGTTATCTAAATCTACATCTTTAAGAGATTCTTCCAAGGCTTTGATAGCAGGGGCTTCTTCTTCGGTATATTTGCGATGATTCAGTAAATAAGCAGAAGTAAGAGACAAAAGTTCGTATTGGTTCTCTTTCTCTTCTTTAACTATAAAATCAGAAGGTAATCCTTTAGCGTTAGTTAACACCTCAGCGCATTGTTTACTTATCGCTTGTAGGTTCTGCTGAAAAGCAACGGGGTTCTGCCCTAAAAGTTCATTTTGCTTTTCGGGAGTTTGCAAACCTATAGCTTCCTTTTGTTGCTGATACGCTTTTATGGCTTCTTCAGGATTGGTACAAGCACTCAATCCTAACACAATGAGAAATGCAATAAATAGTTGTTTCATAGCTTTAGAATTTAAAATAATGACAAAGGTATAATATTTTTTTGGAAATAGGAACTTTTTTTATGAATATTTAAATAATGGTTAATGATTAATGGTGTAATTGGGGGAGGATTATACAAAGCTTATAGGATAATCGAACGATGAGTGGTTTTTCAGTGGCTCTACAGTGGCTCTACAACGAACAAAAGACGAACAATGAACGAACAATGAATGGAGATAAGATGAAGATAAGATGAAGATAAGATGTATATTGATTGTATTTCAGGGTAATATTGAAATAATTTTAATAGGTTTAGGCTAAAAAATATCATTGATTATTTATATTTCAAAAATATTTTGTACCTTTGCAGTCGATTTAAGGAAATAGCACAATGAAGTATCAACAAAAGAAAAAAGCGGTATTACTCCTTGCTGATGGCACTGCCTTTTATGGTAAAAGCGTTGGCTATGAAGGTACTGCTTTTGGCGAAGTGTGTTTCAATACGGGTATGACGGGCTATCAGGAAATATTTACTGACCCTTCGTACTTTGGTCAGATTATGGTGATGACCAATGCTCACATCGGTAATTACGGTATCTGTGAAGACGACAACGAATCGAATGGTATGAAAATTGCAGGGCTGGTATGTAGAAATTTTAGTTATGATGCCTCCCGTGCTGTTGCCGAGGAAACCTTGAAAGACTTTTTAGACCGTAACCACTTGGTAGCCATTTGTGAAGTAGATACTCGCGCTTTGGTAAGTTATATTCGTGATAATGGCTCGATGAACGCTGTTATTTCCACAGAAACTGACGATTTAGCACTGCTCAAAGCTCGCTTAAATGAGATTCCTAATATGAAAGGTTTAGAATTGGCATCGAAAGTGTCGGTTACTGAACCTTATTTTTTTGGCAATCCAGAAGCGAAGTACAAAGTAGCAGCGCTCGATTTCGGCATCAAGAAAAACATCTTACGCAACTTGGCAGCCCGTGATATGTACATCAAAGTATTTCCGTACAACACGCCTTTGGCTGAGCTTAAAGCGTGGAACCCCAATGGCTATTTCTTGTCTAATGGGCCTGGCGACCCCGAACCGCTCACCGAGGTGATTGCCCAAGTAAAGCAGATGATAGCAGAAGATTTGCCTATCTTCGGCATTTGCTTAGGACATCAGATTATTGCACTGGCAAACGGCATTAGCACTTACAAAATGCACAACGGTCACCGTGGTATTAATCACCCTGTGAAGAATTTGCTTACAGGTAAGGACGAGATTACCTCTCAGAATCACGGTTTTGCTGTGAATAGAGCAGAGGCAGAAGCTAATCCTAATGTGGAAATCACGCATACCCACCTGAACGACAATACTGTGATGGGTTTACGAGTGAAAGGCAAGAAGTGTTTCAGTGTGCAGTATCACCCTGAAGCCGCTCCTGGTCCTAATGATGCGACGTATTTGTTTGACCAATTTGTGGAGCAATTGGGGAATTAGAAAATAAGGCAACATCCCCCCTACCCCCTTCGAAGGGGGAAGTAGCGATGGTCATCACACAAGAAATATAACTTTTTGATTAATTTTAATAATAAATGAAAGAATTACTTACACCCGAAGCATTGCTCACTAACCTAAAAGATGTACGTGGTCTCACTCGCAAGGTGATTGAGGCTTTTCCCGAGAAAGACCTCTTTGAGTTCAACATTGCAAACCTGCGTCCGTTTTCAGGAATGGTAGAAGAGTTTTTGAGAGTTATGGACTATCTTTTTAAAGAAAGATTTCAGGAGCAACACACGCTTTTCTTGGAAGGAGCCTTTCCTACTACCAAAGCGGAAGTATTGGCTTTGTGGGACAGAGCTACTGAAATTCTCGACCGTGAATGGCAAAAAGTAGGTGATTATACCCAACCATTCACTATTTATCAAATGACTTTCAGCTTTGCCCAATGGATATTATACTTCATTGAAAACGAGAGTCACCATCGCGGACAAGGGTATACTTACCTCCGCGCTTTAGGTATTCAACCGCCTTTCTTTTGGGGAAGAGAAAGCTTTGGTAATTAGCAAATGAGAAAATTAGTAAATTAGCAAATTGTCTTATGTAGCTTTTGCATTACAAAATTTGCTAATTATCACATTGACTAATTTTCTAATTAAATTCGTAAATAATTAAATAACAAAATATATGAGTATTATTGTAAGCGTGCACGCACGTCAGATTTTGGATTCAAGAGGAAATCCAACCGTAGAAGTAGATGTAATGACCGAGAATGGTTTCCTTGGTAGAGCTGCTGTTCCATCAGGAGCATCGACAGGTGAATACGAAGCCGTTGAATTGCGCGACGGTGGTAAAAGTTATATGGGTAAAGGCGTACTCAAAGCCGTTGCTAATGTAAACGATATCATCGCTGAAGAAATCGTAGGTATGGACGTTTTCGAACAAAACCTTATCGACAAAACAATGATTGAGCTCGACGGTACTCCTAACAAATCTAAATTAGGAGCAAACGCTATTCTTGGGGTATCATTGGCAGTAGCAAGAGCCGCTGCTGAAGAACTCGGTTTGCCTTTGTATCGTTATGTAGGTGGGGTAAGTGCTCGCACTTTGCCTGTACCAATGATGAACATCATCAACGCTGGGGCACACTCCGATGCGCCTATTGCTTTCCAAGAGTTTATGATTATGCCTGTGAACGCTAAGAACTTTTCACAAGCTATCCAAATGGGTTCAGAAGTGTTCCACAACCTTAAAAAGGTATTGCACAAAAAAGGATTGAGCACTGCCGTAGGTGATGAAGGAGGTTTTGCTCCTAACTTTAAAGACATCGAAGACGCTCTCGATTCTATTAAAGAAGCTGTAAAAGAAGCAGGCTACAAATGGGGTGAAGATATCAAAATCGCCTTAGACTGTGCTTCTTCTGAGTTCTACAAAAATGGCAAATACGATTATACTATCTTTGAAGGTGCTAAAGGTAAAGTACGTACTTCAGCTGAACAAGCTGACTACTTGGCTGAATTGGTAGCTAAATACCCTATCATCTCTATCGAAGACGGTATGGATCAAAACGACTGGGACGGATGGAAACTCCTTACTGACAAATTGGGCAAAAAAGTACAATTGGTAGGTGATGATTTGTTCGTTACTAACGTATCTATCCTTGAAAGAGGTATTGCCAAAGGTATTGCCAACTCTATTCTCATCAAAGTAAACCAAATCGGTACTTTGTCTGAAACTATCGCAGCCGTAGATATGGCAAACCGCGCTGGTTATACTGCCGTAATGTCTCACCGTTCAGGAGAAACAGAAGACAACACTATTGCCGACTTAGCAGTAGCTTTGAACACCGGACAAATCAAAACAGGTTCGGCTTCACGTTCTGACCGTATGGCGAAGTACAACCAATTGCTCCGCATCGAAGAATCTTTGGGTTCAGTAGCTTACTATCCTAAAGAAAAAGCCTTCAATGTAAAGAACTAATGTTTTAATATGATTAGGGTGTTCGAGGGCACTCCTCGAACACCTATTTTTTTACCCTTAAAAGAAGTAAGTATGATGAAGAAGATATTATGGTTTTGTATGTTTTTATGTGTGACGACACTTGTAGCTCAGGAAACAGTGTTGCACGGACATATTTACAGTGTGCAAAACAATAAACCAATGCCTAATGTACACATCTTAAACCTCAATAAAGTAAGAGGTACTACTACCAATGACAAAGGTGATTTTAGTATCAGAGTAAGTGCTAACGACACGCTATACATTTCTTTTTTAGGGTATAAATCTACCAAGATACGCATAACAAACGATATGATAAAATATCAAGGGTTGAAAATAGGAATGACAGAGCTTGCTTATACTTTACAAGAAGTGGTTGTAACTCCTTATAAACTCACAGGCTATTTGGATATTGACGCTAAAAATGCACCTATCAATGACAATACGCGTTATAGCATTTCGGGGTTAGATATAGGTTATGAAAGTAGAGCTAGTGCAAGTGCTGTGGGTAGAGTGCTAAGTGCTGTAATGAACCCTGCCGACTTGCTGAGTCGCTCGTTTGGTGCCAAAGGAAAAGAAATGCGCAAACTGAGAGAGATGCGCAAAGACAACGAATTGAGCGATGCTCTTTCCACCCGTTACGACCGCGAAACCCTATTAGAACTTTTGCAAGTAGACCGTAGTGAATTAGAAGATATCATTCGCTCTTGCAACTATTCTAACGATTTTATAATGACGGCAAACGACCTGCAAGTGCTTGAAGCCATCAGTCAGTGTTACGAAGAATATAGGGTTTTACACAAGAAAAAATAAAAAATATTTTGTCATTCCAAAAAATTGACGTACTTTTGCCCCGCTATTGATAAAATAGAGAGATAAAGTATCATTTTTAATAAGATTTTAAAGATTAACAAGCAATGAAAAGAACATTTCAACCTTCAAAGAGAAAAAGAAGAAATAAACACGGATTCAGAGAACGTATGGCAACTGCCAATGGTAGAAAAGTGTTAGCACGCCGTCGCGCTAAAGGACGCAAAAAACTTACTGTATCCTCTGAGCCAAGACATAAAAAATAACAATTTTAATTGTTTAAAGATTAGTGGTTAATGATTAATGACTTGTGAAATTAATCATTAACCATTAATCATTTATCATTATTATGAAGATTACTTTCCTCGGTACAGGTACTTCACAAGGGATTCCCGTAATAGCAAGCAACCACCCTGTGGGGAAAAGTACCAACCCCAAAGATAAACGGTTGCGCACTTCGGCACTTATCAGTTGGGAAGACACTAATATTGCAATAGATTGCAGTCCTGATCTTAGACAGCAAATGCTCACCAACGATGTACAGCATTTGGAGGCTATACTGTTCACTCACGAGCACGCCGATCATACCGCCGGGATGGACGACATACGCCCTTTTGTACGCTTGCAAGGCGATATGCCTATCTACGGACTAAAAAGAGTAATCGATGAGCTGAGAGTGCGTTTTGGTTATATCTTTGCCACTGAAAACCGATATGAAGGAGCTCCTTCGGTAATACCTCACGAGATAGACGAAGCGCCTTTTACTTTGTATGGTAAAACAGTTGAACCTATACACATAATGCACGGTAATTTGCCCATCGTAGGCTATCGGATAGAAGACTTGGGTTATATTACCGATGCCAAATATATAGACAAGAGCGAAAGAGAAAAACTACGAGATTTAGATGTTTTAGTATTGAATTGCCTAAGAGATGATGTACACCCTACACACCTCAATTTAGCGGAAGCTTTGGAAATTATAGGAGATGTACAACCTAAGCGCACCTATCTCACACACGTGAGCCAAACCTTTGGTTTTCACGATGAGATACAAAAAAGATTGCCTAAAAACGTATTTTTGGCATATGATAACTTAGTAATAGAATGTTAATATTTAGTTAATTATTAGGTGGGCGAGAAAAAAAAGTTTATTTTTGCCCTCGTAATCAAAAAACAATTAAAGATGAAAAAAATTGCACTTTTACTTGTAATGGCAGTATTGGTAATGGCTTGTAAGAGTTCTTCAGGCTCAATGACTGCAAAACCCAAAGAAACAAATATAGCTAATAAAGCTATTAAAGGTGAATGGACATTGCAATCCATCACATATAGTGAAAAAGGTAAATATGAAGTTACCTTGTTAAACGATACTTCCAAAGAATGCTTTGAAGGCAGTACTTGGAAATTCGTTCCGAATAACAACCGCGGACACTATACTATCAACGCGAGTGGTTGTTCAACAGGACAAAGAAACTTCATTTTTATTGTACAAGAAGTAGATAAATCAACAGGATACTATGATTTTCTGTTGAAACCTACTAATGAAAAATACGTTTCAGAAACTAAACAAGGTATTCGTTTGCACTTGGCAAGTATTTCTGACAACTCAATGGTGTGGGAACAAACCGTGAGAGTAGATGGCAAACCTTTTGTTATCTCAATGAATTTTGTAAAATAATTAAAGATTAATACAAACAGAAGATGAAAAAAATCGTAGTTTTAGCCTTATCGGCAGCTGTATTGCTTACCGGTTGCGAGGCATACAACAACTCTAACAAAGCACAACGCGGAGCTGTAATTGGTGCTGCCGGTGGAGCTTTATTAGGAGCTATTTTAGGGAACAACGTAGGTAACGGACAAAACAGCGAACTCGGTGCTGTACTCGGTACAGTAGTAGGAGGTGCTGCAGGAGCTGTTATCGGTAACCAAATGGATAAACAAGCTAAAAAAATAGAAGAAGAAATCCCAGGTGCCGATGTTAAACGTGTAGACGATGGTATCGTGGTTACTTTCGACGAAAATAACGGAGGTGTATACTTTGATACTAATAAGTATAACATCAACAACAAATCAAGACAAACACTTGATAAACTATCTGCTATTCTTAAAGAATATCCTGATACTAATGTGATAGTAGCTGGCCACACTGATAATGTAGGTAAAGATGAGTACAACTTAGGTCTTTCACAACGCCGTGCACAAGCCGTTACTAACTATTTTAAAAGTAAAGGTTTAGCGGGTAGCCGTTTTACTACCAAATGGTATGGTGAAAGAAACCCTGTTGCAAGTAACGAAACTGCTGATGGACGAGCTAAAAACCGCCGTGTGAATGTAGTAATCGTTCCTAATGAAAAGATGAAAGCAGACGCTAAAAAACAGGCTGGAAACAAATAAAAATAGTTTGATACTTGACTATACAAATGAGTGTTGAGAAGTACTTCTCAACACTCATTATTTTTTATTAAATATCTAAAACAACAGATAAAAAAGAACGTTAGAAATATAACAATATCACTTCCAAATGACATTTTTTAATCTTCACTTTTCTCTTTTCACTAAAATACACTACCTTTGCACTGTTAATTTCGGTATTTTGGGTATTTAGGTTTATTACTTACCTCTTACCATACTCTGCTGTCGCAGACTTTACCTCATATCTAAAAGAAATGCAGATATTTAAATTTGGAGGCGCCTCAGTAAAAGATGCTGCAGGCGTGCGCAATGTCGCTAAAATATTAGAAACGGTAGGCTATGCTAATACGCTCATCGTCATTTCAGCAATGGGAAAAACCACTAATGCTTTAGAAGTAGTGGTAAATAGCTATTTTAAAGAACAAGAAAAACTTTCGGAAAGCATTCAGCTGATAAAAGACTTTCATTACCATATCATTCGCGAACTATTTACCGATGAAAATCACCCTGTGTATTGGAAAGTAGATGGCTTGTTTGCAGAGCTCACTTCGTTTTTAGAACGCAACAAATCGCCGAAACACAGTTTTGTATATGACCAAGTGATTGGCTTTGGTGAACTCATTTCTACTACTATTATCAGTCAATATCTGAATGACAATGGTATTAAAAACACGTGGATAGATGTCCGTAATCTCGTAAAAACAGATAGTAATTACCGTGATGCCTCTATCGACTGGGAAGAAACACAAAGTAACATTCGCACGCATATTAACAAATCATTACTGAACATCACACAAGGTTTCTTAGGAAGCGATGCAAATTTCTTCACTACTACCTTAGGGCGTGAAGGTTCAGACTATACAGCGGCTATTTTTGCCTATTGTTTAAATGCTGAAAGTGTAACGATATGGAAGGACGTTCCTGGCGTTCTCAATGCCGACCCTCGATATTTTCAGCATACAGAGCTCTTGCATAAAATCCCTTATAAGGAAGCTATAGAACTCGCTTTTTATGGCGCTTCAGTAATACACCCAAAAACCCTACAACCACTCCAACAAAAGGAAATCCCTCTTTATGTACGTTCGTTTTTAAATCCTACCGCTGAAGGAAGCGCTGTGTGTAATGTAGCTGAATTATCTCCAAAGGTACCTTGCTTTATCCTCAAGAAAGAACAAATACTGCTTTCTCTCTCTTCACTTGACTTTTCATTTATAATGGAAGAGGGTATTAGCTATATCTTCAAGAATTTGCATAAGACTAAGATGAAAGTAAGTGTGATACAGAACTCGGCTATTAGTTTTTCAGTATGTGTAGACAACAAATTCGATACCTTAACTGAACTTTTAGAAAAATTGGAAGAACGCTTTAAGGTATCGGTAACTGAGAACGTAACACTTTATACCATTCGCCACGCTACGGAAGAGGCTATTAAAGAAGTGGAAATGAACAAAGAAGTGCTGCTTAAACAAGTGGCTTCAGATACGGTTCAGATAATAGTGAAGTAAATCTATCCTCTTATTATCAGTTATTGTTTAAACAACAATCAAACAAAGCATACAATAAAAAAGGGACTGATAATATATCAGTCCCTTTATATATATTCTATGATTCATATTATTGAAATAATGCTTCATTTACCTCATTAAAATTATATTCTTTTTGAGTGCCTTTAAGCATATCTTTCAATACAAAAGTATTTTTGGAGAGCTCGCTTTCCCCAATCATCACTACAAACGGAATGCTTCGCTTATTAGCATATTCCATTTGCTTTTTAATCTTAGCTGCATCGGGGTAGAGTTCTGCTCTTTTTCCGAGTTTACGCAACTCTTTCAATAGTTTCATACTCTGTAAAGCTTCGTTATTGCCAAAATTTATACAAAGCACTTCTATGCTATTGCTCAGTGATTCAGGAAAAAGATTCAGTTCTTCCATCACCAATCCTATGCGGTCTAAACCAAACGAGATACCTATACCACTTATCCCCTTCAATCCAAAGATGCTCGTAAGGTCGTCATAACGTCCCCCTCCACCAATAGAACCCATTTGTACTCCCGCTGGAGCAGCAACCTCAAAGATAGCTCCTGTGTAATAATTCAGTCCACGTGCGAGGGTAACATCGAGGTCTAAAATAGCTGTTTGTAAGGTAAGCCGCTGTATTTGTTGTGCTATAAACTCCACCTCTTCAATACCTTTCAACCCCGTTTCAGAAGTTTTTAGTATCTCTTTCAGAGCCGTGAGCTTTTCAGCAAGAGCTCCTTTAAGTGCAAAAATAGGTTGTAGCTTGCTAATAGCTTCGTGGCTGATACCTCTTTCCATCATTTCTTTGATAACACCCTCTTCGCCTATTTTATCGAGCTTATCGAGAGCTACGGTAAAGTCGATGAGTTTATCACTCTCCCCTATCACTTCGGCAAAACCGCTGAGAATTTTGCGGTTGTTAATCTTAATAGTCACCCCTTTAAGATTGAGCGCTGTAAACACGGTGTCGTAGAGCTGTACGAACTCCACTTCCTGCCACAAGCTGATACTGCCTACTACATCGGCATCGCATTGGTAAAACTCTCTGAAACGTCCTTTTTGCGGACGGTCGGCGCGCCAAACAGGCTGAATTTGATAACGTTTAAAGGGGAAAGTCAGTTCATTTTGGTGTTGTACTACATAGCGTGCAAAAGGAACTGTAAGGTCATAACGGAGTGCTTTTTCTGATATTTGGGGAGTGAGCTTCTGAGTATTCTTAGTTTCCCAATCGTCTTGTTTAACTCCTTGTGTAAAATCACCTGAATTGAGTATCTTGAAGATAAGACGGTCGCCTTCTTCGCCATATTTACCCATCAATGTATCGTAATTTTCAAAGCTGGGCGTTTCGATAGGCTGAAATCCAAAAGCGTTAAAAGTATTTTTAATAGTGTTAATAATAAAGTTGCGTTTAGCCACATCGGCTGGTGAAAAGTCACGAGTACCTTTAGGTATGCTTGGTTTTTGTATTGCCATTGTTTTTTATTGTTTTACTATTTTCTTAGCTTCTTGCCAATAAGTTTCCATTTCTTGTAAGGTCATATCTTTGAGTGATTTTCCCTTCTCATTGGCTCGTTGTTCCAAGTATTGAAACCGAGTTATAAACTTACGATTAGTGCGCTCTAAGGCATCTTCAGGATTTACTTTCAAAAATCGGGCATAGTTAATAAGACTAAAAAGAACATCGCCAAACTCACTCTCAATATTTGTCTGTTTTTGCGCTTTTACTTCGGCGTGTAGCTCATCTATTTCTTCTTTTATCTTCGCAAAAACATCGTCTATATTATCCCAATCGAAGCCTACACCTGCCACTTTGTCTTGTATACGAGTAGCTTTTACTAATGCAGGCAAACTTTTAGGCACACCTCCTAGTACGCTCTTGTTACCTTCTTTGAGTTTTATTTTTTCCCAATTGCGCTTTACATCGTCTTCGTTGTCTACTTTCACATCTCCATAGATATGCGGATGCCGTTCAATGAGTTTTTCACACACACCATTTGCCACATCAGCAATATTAAAATCACCCGTTTCACTACCTATTTTGGCATAGAAAACGATATGAAGTAACAAATCACCAAGTTCTTTCTTCACTTCTTGCAGATTGCCACTGAGGATAGCATCGCCCAATTCATAAGTTTCTTCAATAGTGAGATGGCGCAACGATTGTATTGTTTGTTTCTTATCCCACGGACATTTCGCACGCAGGTCGTCCATTATATCGAGGAGTCTCCCAAAAGCCTGAAGTTGTTGCTCTCTCATATCAATCCTATAAATTTACTACGGGCGAGAAGACTTGCACCTAATAGACCCGCCTTATCACCTAATTTTGATACTTTTATCGAAGAGTCTTTATTCACTAAATTCAAAGAATACTTCTTGATAGCACTGCGCAAAGGCAATATCAAATAGTCGCCTGCATTGGCAAGAGTACCACCAATAATCACCAATTCAGGATTAAATAGGTTGATGAGACCCGCCACGTGTTTACCTAACGTATTTCCCACCTCTTCAATAAGTTCTATAGCCAATATATCTTCCTGCAAAGCTACATCTATGATATCGTTGAGTGTAATTTCGTCTTCATTTTCCTTCTGTTGAGTAAGTAAAGACGATTGACCGTTATGAAGTTTTTCCAAGAATTTACGATAAAGAGCAGAGCCCGAAGCCTCTGTTTCTAAGCAACCTTTCTTACCACAGTGGCATAATATCTCGTTTTCAAAGGCAGTAATATGCCCAAACTCACCTGAAAAGCCCGATTTCCCATAATATAGCTGCCCATTAACGATGACTCCTAAGCCTAATCCCCAACCTACATTCACGTAGATGATATTTTTTTCAACCTGTACGCGCCCTTTAATATATTCACCATAAGCCATCGCACGCGAATCGTTATCAATAGAGACATCTATACCCAATTTTTCTTCAAACATTTCAGTAAGCGGACGTTCATCGAAATAAAAGAAACTATAACTATGCCCCGTTTGAGGGTTCACACGCCCTGAAATATTAATGCCAATACTCAGTATTTTGTCCTTAGGCACCACTGTATGGCTCATAAAATCTTCAATTATTTCACATAAACGTTCAAAACGCTCGTGAGGATGCGCTTCCTCAAAAGAGATATCCATCTGTTCATCTATCAAATCTCCCTTAAAGTTGATAAGCCCTATATGAACGCGTTTTTGAGAGATATCTACACCTATAAAATATCCCGAACTTTGGTTCAATCCATAGATATTAGGACGTCTACCTCCTGGGGTTTCCATCTTCCCAAAGTCCATCACTATACCATCTTCTATCAGTTCGCCCACCATTTTAGTAACGGTAGGCACACTGAAGTTCAGTTCTTTACCAAGGTCGGCAAGTGTATCATCTCCGTTATTGATGTAATAACAGATAATATTCTTTTTCAATGAGGCGCTTCTGATGCCTTGTTTAATTTCTTCTAAAAATTTTAGTCCCATAGCTTTTTAATCTTAATCATTATTGTAAAGGTGAGGCAAAATTACTAAAAATATTTTAATAAGAATGCAATAATAAAAAAATAATTGATGTTTGTAATTAGTATTTAATGCTTTTCTCTACGGATTAATAGTAACGATTTTACCCTCACGGCGCACCACAATCTTTTGATTATTCTTCCGCTTTTCGGCTATCATTCGCTTGTAAGCAACGTCTAAACCTTTTAAAAGTTTGTCTCGAAATAACTTTTTTTCTGTATTTCTATCTCCCATAGCTGTTTTTCATTTGATTATAGGTAGCATAAAGATGCATAATCACTTCTTATTACTCATCTGTCATCTCATAAAACCAATTTAAGAAAGGGTCATCGGTTGCTTCGTCGTCCATATTATGAGGGGTTACCACTTCTAATCCTATTGCGGGGATAGTGGTATGAAACGTATTTTGCACCCATTCTTGGTATTGTGTATTGGGGTGGACGAACATTTCGTTCTTATCACTGTTAGGAGGGAGTGGATAATACTCGTCCCAACAAATTTCATCATAGCCAATGGCTAAAAGGCGCAAGAAATCCAAGGCGTTTTTCACCAATATACAGGTCATCATAGAGCCTGAACCCGACCCGATATGCACGATTTGGGTACGCCCTTCATCGTCGAGCCACAAGGCACATTCCGAACCATCGGCACCACTGCGTGCAAAGACGAGCAAACGGCGCTTTATCTTCTCGGCGTGCTGTTTGTATTGTATTTCTAATAGCTCATTACGATAGGATTCTTCATCTACATTGAAAGTAATAATGGTACCTCCTTCTCGCTCATCATCTGTCCAGCTTTCTTCTAATTTATCCCACGGATATAGATAGCCATAACGCACGCCATCTCTGTCCTCATAATAACCATTGTCCTCTATCCACTGATAGAGTTGGCGGAGTTCCTCAGGGATTTGCATTCCCTCAGGGAGGGCATTTTCTAATTGTTGTAATAAAATATTTTTCATTTTTCTTTACGATTCATACATCATCGCATCATACCAACCTTCAAAATCATCATTTAAGCCACTATCCTCTGAGTTCATTGGTACAAAAATATCTATTCCTTTTGTGCGAATAGATACTTTATTGAAATTCAATTGCTTTTTTACCACTTCCCAGTTGCCTGCCTCTTCAACCGTATTCACACAACGGACTATTTGGGTTGTTCCTCTGTAGTCCAACCACAAAGCTACCATAGAACCATTGTATATATTTTCGGCTATTTGCAAAAAACGCTGAGCAGCATCGTCGGCATTCTTACCAAAAGAAATGGTTAAGAGTTCTTTACGAAAGTTTTCTTCTTCCATATAAAAGGCAATATCGATATCTACGTTTACGTCATCTAAGTACGTATTCCTAAAAGGATTTTTAGGGTATAGATATCCGTAACGTACACCATCGTCTCTGTCCTCATAATACCCGTTATCTTCTATCCACTGATAGAGTTGGCGGAGTTCTTCAGGGATTTGCATTCCTGTGGGAAGTGCGTTTTCTAATTGTTGCAATAAGATGTTGGGCATAAATTGTTGTTATTTCTCCTTAAAGATATCTAATATTTTATCTCTCACTAATGGAAATTCAGTATATCCTCCTCGGTCGAGAAAGTGTTTCCCTTGTGGAAGACGAATAAACTCACAATTGAGCAAGCGAGAGAGATTATCACTTAGCTGAGTGGGTACTATATCGTCATCTATAGCCGAAATAACCACTGCTTTACCTACCATTGGTAAATGTTTGAAACTTGAAAACTTCTCTACAAATGGGTTTAAGCTCTCGAAATTGGGTACTGGTTCATAAAATCCCGATACGAGTACGATACCTTTAGGTTCTTTTTTGCTCTCCAATAGGAAATCCAGAGTAGTAATCGTACCCAAGCTATGCGCTACTATTACTGTTTGAGGTGTTACATTCACCTGTTTTTTAAGTGTTGCTATCCAATCATCAACGTTTGGATTATCAGGAGAAGGCATTGCAACACGATAGGCTTTAATTTTATGCTTTTTTAATTCTTCTTCCAACCACTTAAACCAATGATTATCAGGTGTGGCGCCATATCCGTGTACTATATACACTTGTTTTTCCATTTTTTTAGTATTTTTATTCTGTGCATAACTTATAGAAAAGACACTTAAAACTAATATTAATAATATATTTTTCATATAAATTATTTATTTAATAGCAATTTTTGACTTTTTTCTACGCTTTCATTATAGTAAAGTGTAAAGGAATATATTTAAAAACCTTCCTCTAATAAATTTCAAAGGGGAATATTGAGAAACTAACACAACAAAACTTTCTATTTCTTAGTTGCTCGTTTAGGTTTTTCAAGTGTTTTTATTTCATTACCTAAAACGGTAATTACTTGATTGTTAGAAATAGGTCGCAAATCTACTTTCTGTGAATATTCGTTTACTATTTTTTGAGTAACTTCCTTATATGGAAAGTTCAAATAATGAGGCAAAAAGTAAAAATCTACCAAATGTAATCCTGAATAATCAGTTAATTCTGGAGCTTTTTTAGTTTCATCCATATCACTAACGAACTCAATATTAGGAGAAGCAATGATAGAACCTGCCGAAGTACCTATGTACAACTTTCCGTTATTAATTTGTTCCATAAGTAGTTTGTCAGCTCCTTTCTTTTTTAGTTCCTGCATTAGGTAGAACGTATTCCCTCCAGAAATGAAAATATAATCATTTCGTTCTAATGCTGTGGCTATTTCTTCAGTAGTAGCGGTAGAAACTTCTAATTCTTCTATGATAATCCCTAATTTTTCAAAGGCTTTTCTATCATCATCGACATAAAAACGCACTTTTTCTACCAAACTTGCTGTTGGAATAAATACGATTTTCTTTCCATTTACTGGTTCTCCTGCAAAATCTTCAAACAATTTGGATACTGAACTGAATGATGAGGTTAAAAATAATCTTTTCATATTTTCATTTTCGTTATTCGATAGTGTATTTTGTCCCATAGAAAGATAAAAAACACCACATAATATTGTTGTTAGTATTAATTTCATTACTATTTTTACAAAATCAACGTATCGTAAAGGTACGTAAATTACTCCTTGTTGAATAATTTACGTACCGTTGATACGTGTAAATGAGTTGTTTTTAACTCTCTTTGGTGCCATTGCTTGCCGTTTTGGGATTCTTTTTGGCACGTGTAGACCTACTTGCTTTCAGCGCTACGAGCTTATCAATATGAATATTGATACGTGCAATAAGCTGATTGAGGGCTTCGGTGGGTTGTATCACGGCAAGAGCATTGAGGTGCATAATGATTTCGCGATATACCACATCGATGTCTTTGCGAATGAGCCTGAGTGCGCGAGTCCCTGCGATAGTAGAAGCCCGCTCATCGCGGCGTGTTCGGTAGAGCTCCATAAAGGTGTTCTCGGCTTCTTCAAGCCAATTCACCCATCGCGCTAACGAAATCTTCTTAACCGCTGCCGCATACTTATCGGCGCGAAGGTCTTGAATGAGGTTTTGTGTCTTGCTGTGTTGCGACTCGAAACTCTCGGAAATGATATTGCCATAGGTTTTGAGCAATATCTTAATAAGCACTGCCGCCTCGCGTTCCTCTTTCGTAGGACTGTAATAGGCTTCGTTCACGCAAGCCGAAAGCCCTCGAAACATATTGTCGCGATTGCGGTCTAATTCTTTCAAGCGATGCGTGTGCTCACTCTTGGCAACCACCTCAAGCGATTTGTTTTCCTCCTCTACCAAAGGCGTAAACTTACCCAAAAGGGTAGCGAGCGATTCAATATTGGCTTGTTCTAATGCCAATTTTACTTCGGTTACGAACCCGTAATGTTCGTGGTTCTGTAAACTTGCAATAGCAAGTCCTTTAATTCTTTTATTCATAATGAATCTCGGTTATGATTTGTTAAGAAATAATGCCACAACAAACGTACCAAAAGCCTTGATTTTCTGTCTAAATTAGCCGTCAGAAGTGTTAAACTTTAAGATTTAAAACTTTGAAAAGATATATAAACTAATTATTGTTTGGCAAATTCTTCTAAAAACTGACGGTATAGCGGTACGCTTCTCTCTATCCATTCGGTTGTACTGTTCAGCTCGATGCCGTAATAGGCAAAAAACGGACGAAAATCGGCGTGAATGTATTCGAATGTGAGTTCAAAAGGACGTAATAATTCCTTAAGGGTGTATTTATATTTTTCGTTATGCGCATATTCACGCTCATCAATACCTGCCGAAATGGCAAGCGTTACCTTTTTGCCACCTACTTTATAGCCGCTTTTGCTCCCGTAAGCCCAACCGTAGGTAAGAACTTCGTCTTGCCATTTCTTTAACAACGGTGGCATACTAAACCAATAGAGCGGAAACTGAAATACAATTTGGTCGTACTGCTCTATCAGTTGTTGTTCCTTCCTGACGTCGATATATTCGTCGGGATATGCTTTGTACAACTGATGTATGGTATATTGCTCTGGGTATTTCTCGAGCTCCTCAATCCAACGTTTGTTGATGAGAGAATCCTCTATATGAGGGTGTGTTACTATAATGAGTGTCTTCATTCGATACGAGCCGCACGGGCAATTAATGATTTAATTAAATTGTTAATATATTTAAATTGCTTAATCAATTTACGAATAATCAAAAGTGAATAGTACGATACGGCTTACGGGCTCGTAAAACATAATGATAGCATCGATACCGCCACCATACCAATCGTAACTTGCCGTTTCTGCAATAAAATAGAAAGGGTTTCCTTGATAGGTTATACTAATCCCATCGTTAGGGAGGTCATTACCTATTTCTATTTTCATATCAAATGCTTTCGGATATTCATCACTTTCAATAGTTGTAGTCCAATTTCCGTCCCATATATCTCCCCCCAATCTGTTTAAGTAGTTCACTTTATTCAGTTTTCCGTAGTATTCAGGAGAATATAAATTAATTAATGAACCGTATTTCTCGAAATTTGCTTTACTTTTCTCGTAGCCTTTCTGCATTTCTTGAAATTCCTTTTCTTCTTCGGAATTGAAATCCCAGTCGTGAATGGCTGTTCTTTCAAAAAATCCTTCTTTTCCCAGAAACTCAAACTTGTTATCATCAGTCAGTTTAAAGGCTAAC
This sequence comes from Capnocytophaga sp. oral taxon 324 str. F0483, assembly GCF_000318315.2. NCBI lineage: Bacteria > Pseudomonadati > Bacteroidota > Flavobacteriia > Flavobacteriales > Flavobacteriaceae > Capnocytophaga > Capnocytophaga sp. oral taxon 324. Next base: position 83,929 of record NZ_KB291518.1, read on the forward strand.
CAATTCGTAGCAGTATACTCATTATGATATTCGGTAGTATTATAGCCTATATAAACCTCGTAAGGCTCAAACGGACTGAGCATATATACCTTTTGTCCCGCCCAATCGGGGTTGATTTCTGCCA
>NZ_KB291518.1:84072-84724 GCF_000318315.2 Capnocytophaga sp. oral taxon 324 str. F0483
AATGATAATTATTTAAGGTTTCTGAATTTAGGACGAATTGCTATTCGCCCCTACGCATACCACAAAAGCGATATTATGAATAATCAAAAGTGAATAGCACGATACGACTTACGGGCTCGTAAAGCATAATGATAGCATCGATATGCCCATCACACCAACTATAGTTAGGAGTACTTGCTACAAAGTAAAAGGGGTTTCCTTGATAGGAAATTTTAATCCATTTATCAGAATCTTCATCTTCATAATCTAATTTCATATCAAAAGCCTTTGGATATTCTTTGCTACTAATTGTACCTACCCAATTTCCTCCTATTATATGTCCTCCTAATATATCTAAAAATTTAGTAAAGTTAGGTTTCCCATCATATTCAGGAAACTGTAAGCTCACCAATGAACCGTATTTCTCGAAATTTGCTTTACTTTTCTCGTAGCCTTTCTGCATTTCTTGAAATTCCTTTTCTTCTTCGGAATTGAAATCCCAGTTATGATATTTAGTTCTTTCAAAAAATCCTTCGTTCCCTAAGAACTCAAACTTGTTATCATCGGTGAGTTTGAACGTTACCCAGTTAGGGGCAGTGTATTCATTGTGATATTCGGTAGTGTTTCCCCCCATATATCCTATATTCGCCTCAAAAGGGCATAACATATACAC
>NZ_KB291519.1:0-908 GCF_000318315.2 Capnocytophaga sp. oral taxon 324 str. F0483
GATATTATGGTATTTGCCCTAATGGATTTCCTATCTTTTTTGATGAAAAAAACCAAACCGATTTGCATTGCACTACCGAACGTATTCAGGCAAATAGTTTCCAGAGTTCTCATTACATTGTGTTAAGTATTGCTCCTTACCAAAGGACTCCCATAGGAATTCCTAATCCTAACGAATATCCTTTGCGACACCCTTACACACAGCCTATTTTACAGCTAAGCCTTGCAGAAAAAGAAGATGAGGTTATTGAGAACCCTTACTGTGTGATAGTAGGAATACTTACCAAGCGGAAAGATGAATATTACAGTATAAGCGAGCATTATATACCTCCTTCGTTATCAATGGATGCACATTTATTACTAAAAGGTTATGCTCAAGATTATTTTAAAAGATTAAGTACTATCACTGAATTAGCAAAACAAATAATCACTAAAATAATTTCACAACCTCACCCGAATGCTATTGCTGAAAATGTTTTAACGCTGTGCAGTGAGCTTACAAAATATCTTTATGCAAATGATTTTGGGACAGAACCCCGTATTTTGCAGAGTTCTCCGCTAAGAGTATATGAGCAGGTAAGAGGCCTGACAGGGGTGTTACTCTCGGTTCTATTATGTATTCACAGTAAAGAGAAAGAAATACTTTTTAAATATTTTCAGGAGTGGAATGGCTTTACGCCTTACACACTTGAACAGCTACTACAAAAGTTTTACAACCAAAAATATGAACACCTTCAACTTCAAAATGTTATGGAAAGGATTGGAGAGGTACTTAAGCACCTTGAAGAATTGCTGAGAGTACTCTCAGGATTAGATATTATTGGACAACACCGAGAAAGCATTGTAATATCGGAAACTAAATCTTAAACCATATAATCTATGACAAATGAATATTATTTTACTGTAGAA
>NZ_KB291520.1:0-5412 GCF_000318315.2 Capnocytophaga sp. oral taxon 324 str. F0483
AAGAAGGCGGCGACATACTCTCCCACGTGACCGTAGTACCATCTGCGCTAAAAGGTTTAACTGCTCTGTTCGGAATGGTAAGAGGTGAGACCTTTGACTATAACCACCTTAAATCGTTTTAGGTAAGAGGTAAGAGGTAAAAGATAAGAGCTTTTTTTAAACTACTTTTTGTATCTTAACTTAAATACCTATTCCTAATTATATTTTTAACATATAGGGATAAAAAACATATTTTTAACTAACAACTTCAAGAGATTGATAATTGATAAAACATAAGTAGTATTACACTTTCTTATCTCTTATCTCTTAACTCTTATCTATAAAAAAGAATACTGCGCGAAAAGTCTACGGGTGATTAGTATTACTCGGCTATGATGTTACCAACTTTACACCTGTAACCTATCAACGTGGTCATCTCCCACAACCCTTAAAAGAAATCTCATCTTGTGGCGGGTTTCGTACTTATATGCCTTCAGCACTTATCCCATCCGCACTTAGCTACTCTGCTATGCCCTTGGCAAGACAACAGATACACCAGCGGTGCGTCCAACTCGGTCCTCTCGTACTAGAGTCAGATCCACGCAAATTTCTAACGCCCACAGTAGATAGAGACCGAACTGTCTCACGACGTTCTGAACCCAGCTCGCGTGCCACTTTAATGGGCGAACAGCCCAACCCTTGGGACCTTCTCCAGCCCCAGGATGTGACGAGCCGACATCGAGGTGCCAAACCCCCCCGTCGATGTGAGCTCTTGGGGGAGATCAGCCTGTTATCCCCGGCGTACCTTTTATCCTTTGAGCTATGGCCCTTCCATACGGAACCACCGGATCACTATGCTCTACTTTCGTACCTGATCGACTTGTAGGTCTCTCAGTCAAGCTCCCTTATGCCATTGCACTCTTCGCACGGTTACCAAGCGTGCTGAGGGAACCTTTAGAAGCCTCCGTTACTCTTTTGGAGGCGACCACCCCAGTCAAACTACCCTCCACGAATTGTCCCCTGCATCGCAGGGTTAGACCTCAGATAAGCAAAGGGTGGTATTTCAACAACGACTCCACAACTACCAGAATAGCCGCTTCACAGTCTCCCACCTATCCTACGCATCACTTATCCAAGACCAATACGAAGATATAGTAAAGGTGCACAGGGTCTTTTCGTCCCACTGCGGGTAATCGGCATCTTCACCGATACTACAATTTCACCGAGCTCATGGCCGAGACAGTGTCCAAATCGTTACACCATTCGTGCAGGTCGGAACTTACCCGACAAGGAATTTCGCTACCTTAGGACCGTTATAGTTACGGCCGCCGTTTACTGGGGCTTCAATTCAAACCTTCGTGTTGCCACTAAGCTCTCCTCTTAACCTTCCAGCACCGGGCAGGTGTCAGACCCTATACCTCATCTTTCGATTTTGCAGAGTCCTGTGTTTTTGATAAACAGTCGCTTGGACCTCTTCACTGCGGCCTATCTTACGATAGGCGACCTTTCTCCCGAAGTTACAGGTCTATTTTGCCTAGTTCCTTAGCCATGAATCTCTCGAGCGCCTTAGAATTCTCATCCCAATCACCTGTGTCGGTTTACGGTACGGGCATTAATCTTCGCTTTTCTTGGAAACGTTATCACCACTCTATCACCTCGACCGAAGCCTCAGTGTACTATCAAAGCCATAACAGCTCCTTTAACGTACTATTCCGTCAGTACGCGGTAGTTATCTCATTCCGTCACTTTTATCAGATTAATGGTACGGGAATATTAACCCGTTGTACATCCACTTCCCCTACTCGGGTGCGCGTTAGTCCCCGACTAACCCTCAGCTGATTAGCATAGCTGAGGAAACCTTGATCTTTCGGCGGGCAGGTTTCTCGCCTGCCTTATCGTTACTTATGCCTACATTTTCTTTTCTATCAGCTCCACTACGGCTCACGCCTTTAGCTTCTACGCCTATAGAATGCTCCCCTACCGGTATATCTTTCAATAACCCCATAGCTTCGGTAATATGCTTATGCCCGTTTATTATCCATGCCCAACCGCTCGACTAGTGAGCTGTTACGCACTCTTTAAATGTATGGCTGCTTCCAAGCCAACATCCTAGCTGTCAGTGCAGTCAGACCGCGTTTGGTCAACTTAGCATATATTTGGGGACCTTAGCTGATGGTCCGGGTTCTTTCCCTTTAGGATATGGACCTTAGCACCCATACCCTCACTGCTGATGAGCATTTAATAGCATTCGGAGTTTGTCAGGAATTGGTAGGCGATGAAACCCCCGCATCCAATCAGTAGCTCTACCTCTATTAAACTCACACCAACGCTGCACCTAAATGCATTTCGGGGAGTACGAGCTATTTCCCAGTTTGATTGGCCTTTCACCCCTACCCTCAGGTCATCCGAAGTCTTTTCAACGACAACCAGTTCGGTCCTCCACGCTGTGTTACCAGCGCTTCAACCTGCCCAAGGGTAGATCACCAGGTTTCGCGTCTACTACTACCAACTATTGCCGCCCTATTCAGACTCGCTTTCGCTGCGGATTCGTATCTGAAATCCTTATCCTCGCTGGTAACAGTAACTCGTAGGCTCATTATGCAAAAGGCACGCTGTCACAGCCGTAGCTGCTCCAACCGCTTGTAGGCGTAGGGTTTCAGGGTCTATTTCACTCCGTTATTCACGGTTCTTTTCACCTTTCCCTCACGGTACTAGTTCACTATCGGTCTCTCAGGAGTATTTAGCCTTACCGGATGGTCCCGGCGGATTCAGTCAAGGTTCCTCGTGCCCCGACCTACTCAGGATTCCCATAAGATTTATAAAACTGTACCTATACGAGACTTTCACTCTCTGTGGTGTGTCTTTCCAAACACTTCTAATCCAGCTTTACAACCTATATCTGGGTCCTACTACCCCCGCATTGCCGTAACAATACGGGTTTGGGCTATTCCCATTTCGCTCGCCACTACTTTGGGAATCACTTTTGTTTTCTTCTCCTCTGCCTACTAAGATGTTTCAGTTCAGCAGGTTTGCTCACCTTTACGGTGTAGTACATCTTCAATGTACTGGGTTGCCCCATTCGGAGATTTGCGTATCATATCGTATGTGCCAATACACGCAACTTTTCGCAGCTTATCACGTCCTTCTTCGCCTCTGAGAGCCTAGGCATCCCCCATACGCCCTTACATAACTTTTCGCGCTTGTAGTTTTTGTCTTTCGACAAAATACCTCGTTCTCTTTGATTCTTTTTAATTCTTTCGTTAGATTATCAATAATCTAATTATTGATCTCTTATGCTTTTTATCCCAATATGTCAATGTACGTTTGTTGTGGAGAATAAGGGATTCGAACCCTTGACCCCCTGCGTGCAAGGCAGGTGCTCTAGCCAGCTGAGCTAATTCCCCCTGTCTCTAGGTAAGAGATATGTGGTAAGAGGTAAGAGGATCCTTCCTCTAGCTCACTCCTAGAAATTTCCTTCTTTTGCTTGTAGTCCCAGGCAGACTCGAACTGCCGACCTCTACATTATCAGTGTAGCGCTCTAACCAGCTGAGCTATGAGACTTTGTTCTAATTAGCAAATTTGTAAATTTGCAAATTTTATTTTGTTGTCAGCAAGATTTAAAGAATCAAATATACCATAAGTCCATTAATCGTTAATTATTAACCATTAATAATTAAATCGGTCTTCTCTAGAAAGGAGGTGTTCCAGCCGCACCTTCCGGTACGGCTACCTTGTTACGACTTAGCCCCAGTCACTAGTTTTACCCTAAACAGCTCCTCGCGGTGACCGTCTTCAGGTACTCCCAGCTTCCATGGCTTGACGGGCGGTGTGTACAAGGCCCGGGAACGTATTCACCGGATCATGGCTGATATCCGATTACTAGCGATTCCAGCTTCACGGAGTCGAGTTGCAGACTCCGATCCGAACTGTGACCGTCTTTATAGATTCGCGCCTGCTCACGCAGTGGCTGCTCTCTGTAACGGCCATTGTAGCACGTGTGTAGCCCAAGATGTAAGGGCCGTGATGATTTGACGTCATCCCCACCTTCCTCTCGGTTTGCACCGGCAGTCCCATTAGAGGGCTCGACTCGACTCGTTAGCAACTAATGGCAGGGGTTGCGCTCGTTATAGGACTTAACCTGACACCTCACGGCACGAGCTGACGACAACCATGCAGCACCTTGAAAACTGTCCGAAGAAAAGGGTATCTCTACCCCTGTCAGTCTCCATTTAAACCTTGGTAAGGTTCCTCGCGTATCATCGAATTAAACCACATGCTCCACCGCTTGTGCGGGCCCCCGTCAATTCCTTTGAGTTTCATTCTTGCGAACGTACTCCCCAGGTGGGATACTTATCACTTTCGCTTAGCCACTCAATCCTTAAACCAAACAGCTAGTATCCATCGTTTACAGCGTGGACTACCAGGGTATCTAATCCTGTTCGCTCCCCACGCTTTCGTCCATCAGCGTCAATTAATTGTTAGTAATATGCCTTCGCTATCGGTGTTCTGTGTAATATCTAAGCATTTCACCGCTACACTACACATTCCAACTACTTCACAACCATTCAAGACCAACAGTTTCAAAGGCAGTTGCTCAGTTGAGCTGAGCGCTTTCACCTCTGACTTACCAGCCCGCCTACAGACCCTTTAAACCCAATGATTCCGGATAACGCTCGCATCCTCCGTATTACCGCGGCTGCTGGCACGGAGTTAGCCGATGCTTATTCATAAGGTACCGTCATCAAACTACGCGTAGCCCTTATTCTTCCCTTACAAAAGCAGTTTACAACCCATAAGGCCGTCATCCTGCACGCGGCATGGCTGGATCAGTCTTCCGACCATTGTCCAATATTCCTCACTGCTGCCTCCCGTAGGAGTCTGGTCCGTATCTCAGTACCAGTGTGGGGGACATCCCTCTCAGAACCCCTATCTATCATCGCCTTGGGGAGCCGTTACCTCTCCAACTAGCTAATAGAACGCATACTCATCTTTCACCACCTAAGCTTTAATATAAAAACGATGCCGTCCCTATATACTATGGGGTATTAATCCAAATTTCTTCGGGCTATCCCCCAGTGAAAGGCAGATTGTATACGCGTTACGCACCCGTACGCCGGTCTCAGTTACCCGAAAGTAACTTCCCCCTCGACTTGCATGTGTTAGGCCTGCCGCTAGCGTTCATCCTGAGCCAGGATCAAACTCTTCATCGTTAAATTCTTTTATATCTTCTAACCGATTCTTAAGTTATTGACTTCAGGTTTCACTCAATCCTTTAAATCTTTCTTTGTGCTGTACAACATTATGTCAAGGTACGTGTTGTTTTTTTTCTTTTGGGCGTATGCTATAGCCCCTACAAATGTGCCTTATCGTCTCATTTGCGGGTGCAAAGGTACGGCGTTTTTTGAAACTAGCAAATTTTTTGAAAGTTTTTTT
>NZ_KB291521.1:0-23575 GCF_000318315.2 Capnocytophaga sp. oral taxon 324 str. F0483
TGTCGCCGCCTTCTTATAAAGAGCAATTCTGATATAGAGTTGCTCTTTTTTTGTTGTTTGAAGTTGTGGGACTGTTTGGAAGGGGGAAGGACGAGTTGGAGAGAGTAGGAGAATTAAAAAGCTGTCATATCCTGAAATAGGTTTACACTAAAAACCATAAAAAGATATGACAAAAGGGAGGAGAGAAACAGTTCGGTACAGTGATTGCTTTAAGTTAAGTATCGTAGAAGAGATTGAGAGAAACGGATTGAGTATTGAAAACTGCCGACGCAAGTACGGCATTGGAGGAAGTACAACGATTCAAAAATGGCTCAAAAAGTATGGTAAAAATCACTTATTAAATAAAATAGTACGCGTGGAAACAATTGATGAAATCGGGGAGCTTCAAGCTCTTAAAAAGGAGTTAAAAGCCCTTAAAGAGGCTTTTGCTGAAACGACTTTAGAGAATAAAGTTTATAAGACTTATTTTCAAATTCTTGGTCAGGAAACAGGAATGGGCGATGAAATAAAAAAAAAGTTAGAACAAGAGTTATTGAAGTACTTTCCAAAACAGAAAAGATAAGCGCTCTTTGCAAGTGTTTTGGTATTAGCAGACAAGCTCATTATAAAGCAGTTAAATCATTTAAGGAGGTAGCGCTCAGAGAGAGTATAATTATTGAGATGGTACAGGAAATACGTCGAGAACTGCCCAAGATAGGAGGAAAGAAGCTTTATTATATGTTATCAGATAAGATACATCAGGTAGCAAAAATAGGGAGAGATAAGTTCTTTATGATATTGAATAATAATGATTTACTCATTCAAAGGAAGAGGAGTTATACTCGTACGACCTATTCTAATCATTCTTTTAGAAAGTGGACAAATCTTGTTAAAGATGTAGAAGTGAGTGCTAAAAATCAAGTATGGGTAAGTGATATAACTTATATTCGCACCTTAGAAGGTTTTAGGTATTTATCGCTTATAACTGATTTATATTCAAGAAGGATAGTGGGATATTGGTTAAGTGTCTATCTATTGAAGGGTGTTTAGAGGCTTTGAAGAAGGCTTTAAAAGGGAAGAAAAAGTCAGAGTCTTTAATACATCATTCAGATAGAGGAGTTCAATATTGTTGCAAAGAGTATATATTGTTATTGCAAAAAGAGAACATTCAAATTAGTATGACTCAGGAGAATCACTGTTATGAAAATGCTCACGCGGAGCGTATCAATGGAATTCTCAAGCAAGAGTTTAATTTAGGAGTTACTTTTAATACTGAACAACAGGCTCTTAGTGCGGTATGCTCGGCTATAAAGAGATATAATCAAAAACGTCCTCACTATGCATTGAACCTAAAAACTCCTGATCAGGTGTACTTTCAAAAGGTAGCTTAATGAGAAAATTTGACTAATAAAATAATAATTAATTATGACAACCTTTTTTAGGACGTGACATTTAATAAAGATAAAATATACTAAAAAGATTCCTTTATTTTATATGTTATGTTTTTGTAATATATATACATTAGCTATTTTCAAATTAATAGTGAAAGAGGTGTGTAAGAAATAATCAAAAAAAACTTGTTTTGTATAAAATAATGTTTTATCTTTGCCATCGAATATAATATAAAACTGACTACTTCATTACATTATTATTAACTTTTAATTCGCTGACATATGAATATAATATTCAACTCAAAAGTATTAAAAAAACTGAATAAACTTTTCTTTAAAGTTTTGTTTGTATACTTGCTATTTTTCTTTGGTATGAGTTATGCTCAACGAGAAGATTTTAAGACTTTGATAGAGAAGGCCACAAAGGGTGATATGGAAGCTCAAGTGCGTTTGGCAACTAATTATGAAAAAGGTATTGGAGTACCTCAGTCTTTTCCTAAAGCTGTTGCTTGGTATGAAAAAGCAGCAGAACAGGGTGATGTAAAATCACAGACGAAATTAGGACTTTGTTATTACTATCGGAAAGGAGTTGTACAGTCTTATGAAAAAGCAGCTTATTGGTTTCAAAAAGCAGCTGAACAGGGGTATGCTGAGGCTCAATCGAAATTAGGTGTGTGCTATCACAAAGGGCAAGGAGTAAAACAATCGGATGAGCAAGCTGTATTGTGGTTTCAGAAAGCAGCTGATCAAGATTTTGCAGAGGCACAGAGTTTTTTAGGATATTGTTACTACAAAGGTTTAGGAGTGGCACAATCAGATAGTGATGCGGTACTTTGGTATGAGAAAGCTGCTAATCAAGGTGATGTTGAGGCACAACGCAATTTAGGTTCTTATTATTTCAAGGGGCAGGGAATACCTCAGTCGTATACTAAGGCTATCTTTTGGTTTGAAAAAGCAGCTAACCAAGGAGACAAGGAAGCTCAAACTATTTTAGGATTTTGCTATTATGCCGGTACTGGTGTGGATAAATCACAAAAAAGGGCTATTTACTGGTTTGAGAAGGGGTGTAGGAATAATAGTCCTAAAGCTTGTGAGTATTTAAATGCTATTCAGCAATAATAACTATAAAGTTAGGAATAAGAAAGATAAGGTAATTATAAAATTAGTGATATATGTTTAAGAATATCTTTCTTTTTGAAGGACGTATTAGGCGTACAGAGTTTGGACTATCTATTATTATAGGTTATTTTGCTCTTATATTTTTGGGTGTAATAGATGCCGTAGTAACTTTAGGAATAGTAATAAAGTTTTTATTCTTTACATTATTGTTTTGGTTTATTTTAGCTCAATCAGTGAAACGTTCACACGACTTGGGGCAAAGCGGCTGGTATGTGCTTTTACCTTTCTATAATCCTTTCTTTTTACTTTTTTCAGAAGGTGTATTGGGAAAAAATGAATACGGAGAAGATCCTAAAAAGAGAGTAAATTTTTTCAATGCATCAACCTTTTCTTCATCTATTTTACAACCGCCCTTAGTTAGAGCATATCAACCCATAGCTAAACATACTTCTGAGGATAGTACTTCTCATAGGTATGATTTTGTAGTTACAAAAGATGATACTATTCTGAAGAAATGGCTTGATACTGAGGTAGAGTCTATCAATATGTCTGCTGACCCAATACTTAATAAAGTGAGTTTTATAGGAAGAGATGTATTTTATGGTTGCAATAAGCTCATTTATATTATTTTTCCAGAACATCTTAACTTTATTAGTGATTTCGCTCTTGACGATTGTGAGCATTTGCGTTCAGTGACTTTCCCCAGTGAATGTTTACATATAGGTAATTGTATTTTTGGTAAGAATTGTCCAGAAAGTATAACACTTGAGACTAAAGAACCTCCTATGTTGGATGGTTATTTGGCATATAATGATGAGAAATTGAAAGCTATTTATGTGCCTATTGAATTTGTAGAAAAATATAGGATAGCTAGAGCTTGGGATAAATATGCAGATATTATTCAAGGACATTAATCAAACAACAATAAAGATTATGAAACGAGTTTTATTATATTTATGTATATTTTACTTTTGGGAAGTAAACGCACAAAAGACAAGAGAGATTTATAAGAACTTAGATTCATTATATTTGTTAATTCAAACAGAGTATGATTTAATTACCAAAGATTATGAAGAACACATTGCTGAGTTCGACTTCAATAGAGTGATGAGAATAAGAGAACAAATAGCTTATTATCTCTCTCATATTGATAAAAGGGCAGATTTAAGTAAGATAAAATTATTGAGTGATTCATTGAAATCATATCCTGATACTGAAGAAATATTTTTAAGTATTCGCTCTCAAAAAGCAAAACAACATCAGTTAACTACTTTGAAGCAGGCTTTTGACGGATTACAATTTGAAAAGGTACTAAACTTAGTAGCAATATATAGTGAAAATGGTTATATACCTTCTTATGAATTGGCGTATTATAAGGTTATGTCAGAATATAGATTGTTTTTAAAATCTTCTAATAATAAACAAGAGAGAGAAGCTCTAATACAACATTTGACTACTTATCAAAAGGAATATTTAGGTAAGAGTAAAATCTATGACAGAGTGATAGATGATACTATAAAAAATGTGAAAAGAAGAAGATAATCTTCTACTCTTAAATTTTACATTCCTAAATAACGAGTTACTTTGTTACTGCGACGAGTAGAGAATTTGATTTGTTTTATGTATATAAGTTTAAAATTCGCAGTATTAATACCCAGTAAATCAACATCTTTAAAGTACAAATTCTTGTTGTTGTAAAGAATTGAAAAGGCAAGTGACCAGTCTTTTTGTGTATAAGATAATGAAGTATTAAGCCTAAAGTTTACGTACTGATTAAACTTCATTTTGCTTAGTGGATTAACTTCACCTCCAAAATAGAATCCCATACCCGCTAAAGCTGTAAAGGTAAGGCGTGGCAATATTTCAATACCTCCAGAAACGCCTCCACTGAAGCCTCCTTGTATATGTCTAAAAGTATCCTCATCAAGTGAAATAGCAGGAATTGCTACTTTGTGATAATAGATTCCAGCTCCTGCGTACCAACTGAAAGTAGGTCGCAAAGGGTCTCCATCGGGGTTGAAAATATTCTTTACTGAAAAGTTTTTCAAGTTGAAGAAATATAACATTTCAGAACCTATTTGTTGTATACGAGTATCTGCCAATATCTGAATATTATTCTTGCCTTCTTCATAGTAAAAACCCTTATAACTTTGATAATAGAAATCAAGTAAAATCTTTTGACTTACAAATGAATGTAACTGAAAATCAAAATATCTTGTTTTTCCGTATTTGCTCTCATTGCGCAAAGGGGCAACACTCTGAGCATAATCAAGGTTAATATAAGTATTGTGGATACCAAATCCTAACCCAACTGTAAGTGGGTAGTTGGGCAATAACGACTTATTTTTCAAAGCAGGATTTAATGGTTCATCTTCTATATCTATTGATAGATAATTGATACTTAAAGAAGGTTTTATCCACATTTTATAGTAATGCTTCTTAGTGGAAGTGGTATCTTGTGCCCATAGAGTAGTGATTGATAAGAAAAATAATATTATGTATTTCATTTTGTTAGATATTAGATTTTAAGAACTAGGAATTAAATGTTTAGGTATTATTAGAAATACTTTTTCAAAGTCGTAAGACTTTGCAAAGTATATACTGCATTTAGTAGCCTAAAATCTTTAGCATTTCGTCAGCTTTTTGTTGCTCCATAAAGAGACGAGAGGTAAGGTTCCCATTTTTATCTTTATCAATAAGTACTATTTTAGGTTGTGGAATCAAACAGTGTTGTAAGCCTCCTACTCCTCCAATACTATCCTGATAAGCCCCTGTGTTGAAGAAACCTATATACAATGGCTTATTTTTGTTGTATTTTGGTAAATAGATAGCGTTCATATTCTGTTCGCTGTTGTAATAATCGTCACCATCACAAGTGAGTCCACCGAGCAATACGCGTTCGTACTCATCGTTCCAACGGTTAATAGGCAATAGTACAAAACGCTTGTTGATAGCCCAAGAGTCAGGTAAGGTAGTAATGAAAGAGGAGTTTATCATATCCCATTTTTCACGATCGTTTTGTTGCTTTTGGTACATTATCTCATAAATAGCCCCCCCAGCTTCGCCTACTGTAAAACTGCCAAATTCAGTAAAGATATTTGGTACAGGCACTTTTTCTTGATCACAAGTGATTTTTATCTGACGGATAATCTCGTCTACCATATAAGCATAATCGAATTCAAAAGCCAACGAGCTCTTGATAGGAAAACCACCGCCTATATTAAGGCTGTCGAGTTCAGGCGCAACCTTTTTGAGTTGGATATACACACGCAAACACTTGAGGAGCTCATTCCAATAGTAGGCATTGTCTTTAATCCCCGTATTGATAAAAAAGTGCAACATTTTGAGTTGTACTTTAGGGTTGTCCTTAATCTCACGGTTGTAGAAAGGAACAATGTTTTTATAACCAATTCCTAAACGACTGGTATAAAACTCTGAACGAGGGTCTTCTTCAGAAGCAATACGAATACCTATACTGTATGAACCTTTTATTTTTTCTTCAAATAAATTAATTTCCTCATAGTTATCAATGATAGGAATACAGTTGTGGTAGCCACGATTGATAAGGTCAGCAATGCCATCGATATAAGCATCGCGCTTGAAACCGTTGCATAGAATGTGAGTCTCTTTACTAATAAGTCCGTCATTGATAAGATTATTGATGATATTGATATCAAAAGCTGAAGAGGTTTCCATATGAATATCGTTCTTCAATGCTTCTACCATTACGTGTTTGAAATGCGAACTTTTAGTGCAATAACAATAGTTGTATGCTCCTTTGTACTTGTGTTTCTTGATAGCCTTTTCAAACCATCTTTTGGCGCGCTGAATATTCTCGGATATTTTTGGAAGATACATAAATTTGAGAGGTGCTCCATACTTGCGTACGAGCTCCATTAAATCGATATTGTGAAAGCGAAGTTCATCGCCATCTAAGGTAAATTCGTCTTGTGGGAAGTAATAGGTTTGGTCAATTAGGTCGATATATTTATTTTTCATTTGTATAGTGTAATTTAAATAATGAGTAATTTTTTAGTAAAAAAATATTCAGATAACATCTTGGCTATCTATCCATATTACCTAATTACACCTAATTCAAATACGAAGCGGTGAAAGGCTCTTAGCCTTAAACTTAATTTGCAAGGAATGAGTACGTGCAGAGTGAAAATAACTTAAAAATAAGATGTTCATTTTCAGCAACCAAAGGTTTTTAGTAATTAAATTATTTTATAGTTCGGTGATAGTGTATCATTACTTATCAGAATGCAAAAGTAATTATTATTTTTAAATTACAAATACATTCGATGGAAAAAAGTATTGTGAGCCCATTCCAGAACCGATTCCTATTTTTCTATTTTTATATATCCTTCATCGGTATAAAAAACATTTTACCATAGTTTGCGCTTCTCTACCATTGATTTTATACTCCAAACTGTCTCAAGTGGTGGTCGAAGTGTTTCCATTGAAGAATACCCCATTCGTCAGGAGAGAGTTTCCCAAAAAAAGAATGTGGGTGAGTGCTACATTTTTCTTTTCCGTTGGTGTAGAAAAGGGTGATGAGCTCTTTAGTTTTTTGCTTTTCCCTGTCAAAATCATCAATAGAAATATTGGTAACAACATACATTTTATCGGTTGGAGCGTTTTTTGCCATTGGTTGGTCGTTTAGAAACTTTTTCTTCATCAATTTTCCTATGATTCTACCAATGAACATTCTCTTCGGAAAGTTCTTACCTAAGGGTGTTTCTATAGAGGCGTTCAAATGAGCTAACATCTGTACAATGTTCATTTTCCCCCATTGACGCTCAGCATCTACTTTTAAATTTTCTAAACGATGTAGTATTTCGTTTTTATCGACTTCGTTATATAAGTTTTTCATTACTGAGAGTTGTTTTAAAAAGCTTTGCCAAAGATACGAATTGCCTATGCGACTCGTTCCTTTGGCAAAGTGTATAGTCTAATAATTTGTTATTTAACCAAATTTACTATCTCATTTACTATTTGCAATTCTTCATTAGTAGGGATGATAAGTATCTTCACGCGGCTATCAGCAGCTTGTATCTCTACGGGTTTAGTAGGATGATTGAGCTCTTCGTTTTTCTTCTCATCGAGCTTGATACCAAAGAAATCTAAGTGCTTACAAGCAAATGAACGGGTAAGAGCATCGTTTTCGCCCAAACCTGCGGTAAATACAATGCTATCCAAACCATTAAGTGCTGCTGTATAAGCTCCTATAAACTTCTGAATGCGGTAGCCGTACATCTCGTAGCAAAGGGCTGCGTTGGCATCACCTGAACGATATAGAGCTGCCACATCGCGAGCGTCAGAGTGTCCTGTAAGTCCAAGCATACCACTCTTCTTGTTAAAGAGTGTTTTCACTTCTTCATAGCTCATACCTAATTCTTGCCCCAAAAAGAAAACTACTGAGGCATCTATCTGCCCAGTGCGCGTTCCCATAATGAGCCCATCGAGTGGTGTAAGTCCCATTGAAGTGTCTACACATTGTCCTTTTTCGTTTACAGCAGCCATACTCGCCCCATTGCCCAAGTGAATGGTAATGTTCTTGATATGTTGATTATTAAGGTGTTTACGAGCCTGTGCATCTACATACTTATGACTAGTGCCGTGGAATCCATAAGCGCGCAATCCGTATTTTTCATAGTATTCATTAGGAATGGCATAGCGGAAGGCTTTAGCAGGCATTGTTTGATGGAAAGCAGTGTCAAAAACGGCTACGTGAGTAGCTTTATTAAAAAGTTTTTGTGCTACGCGTATCCCTTCTAAATGTCCTGGGTTGTGCAAAGGCGATAGAGGAATAAGGCGTTTGATTTCGGCTACTACCTCATCAGTAATTACAGTAGGTTGTACAAACTTCTCACCTCCGTGTACTACGCGGTGTCCTACCCCTTTAATATCGCTAGGGTTGTGGATAACGCCTACTTCGGGGTCTGTAAGAAGTTCAGCTACCAAATTCATACCCACTTCGTGAGTAGGAATAGGTTGTTCTTTCTTCACTTCTATCTCTTTGCCGTTTTTTACAGCCACATATTTCACGTAGCTACCGTCAATATTGATGCGGTCTACAATTCCTTTTACTTTCGATTCTCCTGTTTTAGAGTCGATAAGCTGATATTTGAGAGATGAACTCCCTGAATTAATGATTAATATTTCCATTTTAGTCTTTTGTTATTAGTCGTTAGTTTTCCCCTCCTTTGGAGAGGGGGCAGGGGAGGATACTAAAACTCTGATTGTATCGCAGTGATAAGTACAGTGTTGTAAATATCAGGGATAAGAGCCCCACGACTGAGGTCGTTTACGGGTTTCTTTAATCCTTGTAGCATAGGCCCTATGGCTAAACCTCCTGTTTCACGTTGCACCGCCTTATAGGTGTTGTTACCGGTGTTAAGGTCAGGGAAAATAAGCACATTGGCTTGTCCTGCCACAGGTGAATTTGGCATCTTTTGTTTCCCTACTTTTGGGTCTACCGCAGCGTCATATTGTATAGGCCCTTCTACGAGTAACTCTGGGCGACGCTCTTTTACAAGTGCTGTTGCTTCACGCACTTTGTCTACGTCGGCACCACTACCTGAGTTGCCAGAAGAGTAGGAGAGGAGTGCTACCTTAGGTTCAATACCAAAAGCAATAGCTGAGTCGGCAGAGCTAATAGCGATATCGGCTAATTGTTCAGCAGTAGGGTTAGGCACTACGGCGCAGTCACCATATACTAGTACGCGGTCGTGCAAGAGCATAAAGAATACTGATGATACCGTGTTTACCCCTGGTTTGGTCTTTACAAATTGCAAAGACGGACGGATAGTGTGAGCAGTAGTATTTACAGCCCCTGATACCATACCATCAGCATCGCCTAAGAATACCATCATTGTA
Source organism: Capnocytophaga sp. oral taxon 324 str. F0483 (assembly GCF_000318315.2). NCBI lineage: Bacteria > Pseudomonadati > Bacteroidota > Flavobacteriia > Flavobacteriales > Flavobacteriaceae > Capnocytophaga > Capnocytophaga sp. oral taxon 324. Next base: position 9,372 of record NZ_KB291521.1, read on the forward strand.
CCGAAATAAGACGAATCGAGCATTAAGTCTTTGGCTTGCGAAAGCTCCAATCCTTTGCTCTTGCGCAATTCGTATAGTTTTTCAGCATAAGCCTCATATTTATCACTCTCAGCGGGATTGATAATACTGATACGTTCTTCATTCCATTTCAAGCCCAAAATGTTCTTAGCTCGTGTTTTAATTGCTTCCGGTTCTCCCAAGATAGTGAGGTAAACGAGTTCGTCCTCTGCCAATTGGGAAGCCGCTGTAAGAATACGGTCGTCAGTACCTTCTGGTAACACAATGCGTTTTTGTCCTGCACGTGCTTTTTGTACCATATTGTATTGAAACATACGAGGGGTAATAGTTTCCGATTTGAAAGAGGCTATACTGCTGTTGAGTTTCTCAGCATCTACATTTTCATCAAATAGTTGAAGAAGCATTTTTACCTTTTCAGTATTTTCAGGATAGATGCTTGATTTTGTATTCCCAATGATATTAGCAGTTTCAAAAGTATCTGTTTTAGCTATCATTATAGGAATGTTCTTTTGGATACCATCTAAAATCTTACTCATTGAAGGGTCAGGGGTTAAGTCGCCGTATAGTACTACCCCTTTGATATTAGAAAAATTGGAATAGTTAGCCACCAAAGAACCTGCTATGAGGTCAATACGGTCGGTAGGGAGTACAGCCAAAGTATCTTCGTTTAGTTTGGCTAAATAGTTAGAAAGTTGCATAGCTCCCACAATGGTACGTTTGGTGGTAACGTCTATATTGTCGCCTTTGTAAAGGAATTCAACGTTGAGTGCATTGGCTATCTCGCGGATAGTAGGGCGTGAAAGCTCTTCTTTACGCGGAATCAAAGTGAAGGTTATATCTTTAAAGCGTTGTTCTAATTTGCTGAGCGTATCAGCAGTAGCATTGGTAGCCTTATTTACAAATACGCTAAGTACGCGCAAATCTTTTTCCAAGAAGTTGTTAAGATCTTCCTGTACTTGGTTCACCAATTCAACTTCTGATGAAAAGTTGTCTTTAAGCACTATCAAAGCAGGAATGTTGAGACTTTGTGCTACCGAAGCGTTGAAGTTCGTGTCGAAATAGCTATCGTCTATAGTACTTGAACTATCCACTAAAACAAAGTCGAATTTGCTTTCTAAGGCTTTGTATTTTTTGATGATAGTGTCGTATACTTCCCCTATATTGCCTTCGTTTTTAAGAGCGATAACCTCCTGACGTGTGTAAGCATAGGCTTCATCGTAACTCATATCGAGCTGAAAGTGCTCCAAGACGGTCTCGATGAAAGTGTCTTTTTTAGATTTACTTTCTACAATAGGTCTAAAATAACCTACCTTAGCAGTGTTGCGCATAATCATTTGCAACACACCCAAACTCACCACCGACTTACCGCTGTGTGCATTGGTAGCGATGATATAAACAGATTTATTCATTTTTTTATTTACTTTTTAGTGTTTATATATTAAGTTGCAAAGGTAACAATATAATTTAAGAAAGCAACATAAAAAAGATATTTTTATTTTTAATACCTCAATAATCAATATCTATTCTTCTTTATACTCCTTGCCGTTATATTTCAAGAATACAGTTTTAGTGCTTTTTTCCACTACTTTATCATCGCAATTTTTATCTGTAGCCTTTTTAATAAAAGTCTGTTTATCCTTAATGTCAAAATAGCCATTTGTTTTTTTACTATCCATTATAAACATAGAATTACTCTCATCTGACCAACTTCCTTCACAGTTATAGCTCCATTCTCCGTTATATGTACCTAATTGATATTGATGCAGTATTTTTCTAAGAGAAGTATTTTCTGGTAAAAACAAACTAAATGTTTCTTCAGAATAAGGATTTACTTTGCTACCATTTTTATAGAAAGCCCGAATGCCAAAAGCACGTATTCCTTCGGTAAGTATAAACTTAGCCGTATCAATAGAAAGCTCTTGTAATTCAACAGCATCCGAATAATACTCATCAATTCCCTTATACGACTGTGTTATTCGTTGTTGTAAGAAGTCATACACCACCACATAAAGGTCAAATGTTGCCTCGTTTTCGTCGTTCCCTTTTCTTATAGGAAATACCATTACCAATTTATGAGTGTCGTAAGGCAATACCTTTTCGGTATACAAGTCTTTATCAATCTTGTTTTTAGGAATTCCCAAAGTCTTGATAACTTGATTGTAAGCTTGTGCGTTCTCTTGAGCTTTTACCACATAAGAGCAAAATAATAAAGTAAAGATAAAAAGTAGTCGTTTCATCGTTCTTATAAGAATATCAGTTGAAAGCACAAAGATAAGGAATTTTTTAATAATTAATCAAACAAGAAAGTTTCTGTACCTCACATCTCTTTATTTGGCTCTTTCTCGTTCGTGTATCTTAGCTCGTTGCTCCTTTGTTTTTCTTTCGTTTTATTGCCCTCAAAATTACCTTTTTTCTTCACTCTTAACCTCTTATTATCAACTGTTTATATACCTTTTCTATACCAATCGTCCAAGATTCGTATAAGCTTCCTATAAGCTACCTATAAGCTAACTATAAGATTTTTTCTTCCAAAAGAACATTTCCTTGTTATTTATAATTTCGTTTTCTTTTCTTATTTCTTATGCCTAATTTTGCCCTATACTATTAAGCTCGTTTTCATCATTATAATATTTTTGTGAGTGATAATTTGTCAGTAAATTTAAATGTATTATCTTTGCACCAACAATTTAGATTTTAAAGTAAAAAAATGAGTAAAGGACCTATTTCTCAATTTATCGAGAAAAACTTTTTACACTTTAATGCAGCAGCTTTAGTTGATGCTGCCAAAGGATATGAAACCCATATCACTGAAGGCGGAAAAATGCTCGTAGCACTTGCTGGAGCAATGAGTACGGCAGAATTAGGCATTTCGCTTGCCGAGATGATTCGCGCAGGAAAAATAGATATTATCTCTTGTACAGGGGCGAACCTCGAAGAAGATGTGATGAATCTTGTAGCACACTCTCATTACAAGCGTGTTCCTCATTACCGCGACCTCACTCCTGAGCAAGAAAGAGAACTCCTTGACGGTCATTACAACCGTGTAACCGACACTTGTATTCCTGAGGAAGAAGCTTTCCGTCGTTTACAAAAACACTTAGAAGATGTATGGCACGCAGCCGAAAGTAAAGGTGAACGCTATTTTCCTCACGAATATCTATATCAAGTAGTGAAATCCGGGGTATTGGAGCAATATTATGAAATCGACCCTAAAAACTCTTGGATATTGGCAGCAGCCGAAAAGAACTTGCCTATCGTATGTCCAGGTTGGGAAGATTCAACTACCGGTAACATCTTCGCCGCCAATGTAATCAAAGGAAACTTGAAAGCCTCTACTGTGAAAACAGGTATCGAGTATATGATTTATCTCACCGAATGGTATCGTGCCAATTCAGCGGGTAAAGGCGTAGGTTTCTTCCAAATAGGAGGCGGTATTGCGGGTGATTTCCCTATCTGCGTGGTACCTATGATGTATCAAGATTTGGAATGGGAAGGCGTACCTTTCTGGTCGTATTTCTGTCAGATTTCCGATTCTACCACCAGCTACGGTTCTTATTCAGGAGCAGTGCCTAATGAGAAGATTACTTGGGGTAAATTAGATATTGATACCCCTAAATTTATAGTAGAATCCGATGCTACCATTGTAGCACCTCTTATTTTTGCTTATCTTTTAGGTAAGTAATTTAAACTAAAAGATAAAAGGGAACAAGTATAGTGGCACTTGTTCCCTTTTACTTTTTATCTTTTACCTTTTATCTTTTACCTTTTACCTTATATAGAACCCTTCTTTTCCTTGTTCTCTTCTTATGAAAATATAGCCTTGGGAGTAGACGTCTATATACACCGTAACCCTTTCATTAGCAGTAAGAGCTTGCCATAGAGAGGCTTTTCCTTTTTGGTAAATATTGTTGATGATAAGAATACTATCGTTGTGCATATAGTTTAGATAAATACTTAGATCTTCTTTTGGGTAATTGATAAAAAGCAAGTCGTATGTAACAGATGGTTGCAACTGAAAGCTAATGTTACAGGTTTCTTTTATAGCAGTTATACTATTTAGCATATCTTCATCAGTGAAAATAGTTTTTACCTCTAAATAACGAATAATCTTCAATAATAACACCAATTGTCTTTTGGATAGGGTAGGAGGAAAACCCTTGATTTCTTGACGATTTACTAATTGTTTATTGTACAAGCAACGAGTTACAAAGTTGTAGACAAAAGGAGAGTGCACCCCGTGCTCATTGGTAGATTTTAAAAGGAATTTTAAATAACTCTTAAATTGCATCTTTTCTTTTCTTCAAACAAACACGGCAAAGGTAGAGAAAATTAGTAAATTGGCAAATTTTATTTGTGGGTATAAAATATTATTCGTACATTTGCAGGCTATGAGAGAAATTCTTGTTAAATATTTACCTGATAACGCAGTAACACCTTGTTTCGAACTGATAAAAGTAAACAACATCTATTTGAGAATTGTAAACGAACGAAAAACAAGGCACGGCGACTATCGGCAACTTCCTAACGGGCAACATCTCATCACAATGAATGCTACTGCTAATAAGTATCGTTTCTTGATAACTTTTATTCACGAAGTGGCTCATCTGGTAGCTTTTGAACGCTTTGGACGGCTTATCAAACCTCACGGTAACGAATGGAAATACACTTTCCAACAACTGATGAAACCTTTTATCATCCCTGAGATATTCCCTCAGCAATTATTAGGAGTATTACAACGGCACTTTCTCAACCCTATGTCCAGTAGTGATGTAGACCCCGCATTGACAATCGCCCTAAAACAGTTTGATATCAATGAAAATATGAGCTTTATTTATGAGATTCCTTTAGGTAGTACGTTTCGTATCAAAGACGGACGCGTATTTCGCAAAGGACAACGCCGTGTGAAATGTTATGATTGTGTGGAACTCGGCTCAGGTAAGAAGTATATCTTTCAACCTCACGCCGAAGTAGAGCTCATAAAGGCTTAAAATCTTGAATTAAAATATTACAAATATTATGGTGAACAATTATTATGCAGTGATTATGGCAGGAGGCATAGGTTCGCGCTTTTGGCCTGTAAGTACAACTGAATATCCTAAACAATTTCACGATATGCTCGGTACAGGTCAAACGCTTTTACAGCGCACTTATTCTCGCTTGCAGAAGTTTATTCCGCAAGAGAACATTCTTATTCTTACTAACGAACGTTACAAAGAGATTGTAGAGGAACAAATTCCTAATATATTGCCTAAAAACTTGGTATTAGAGCCCTGTATGCGCAATACAGCTCCGTGTATACTCTATGCCGCAATGAAAGTGAACAAACGCAACCCCAATGGCGTAATGATAGTAGCCCCCAGCGATGCGTGGATTGAAGACGAAAAAGCTTTTATGCACAATGTGATTACTTGTTTTAATGCTGCACAGAAAGCCGACAATATTCTTACTTTGGGTATAGTACCTACTTTCCCTAACACTGGTTATGGTTACATTCAGTATGACAAAGACGATAATACTAATATCAAAAAAGTAAATCAGTTTCGTGAAAAACCTGATTACGATACCGCCAAAGAGTTTTTAAAACAAGGTAATTTTTTGTGGAATGCGGGTATCTTTATATGGAGTACACAAACGGTACTTACCGCTTATAAAACCTATCAACCGGTGATGTATGAACTCTTTGAGAAAGGTAAAGCTACTTATAATACTGAAAACGAAGTCGATTTTATAGCCAAAGCCTATCCGAAAGCTGAAAATATATCGGTAGATTACGCTATTTTAGAGCCGTCTACTAACATTTATGTACTGCCCGCTAATTTCGATTGGAACGACTTAGGTTCTTGGGGCTCTCTACACGACAAGACCCCTAAGGATAGTGCCCAAAATGCCGTAATTAATGCAAGAGTATTACTCAAAGATGCCGAAAACAATATTATCCGCACCGAAGGTGATAAATGTGTGGTAATAGATGGACTCAAGAACTACATAGTGGTAGATAGAGACGATGTATTGTTGATTTATCCCAAGGCAAAAGAACAAAACATTAAAGAGATAGTAAACGAAGTAAAGAATAAATGGGGATTACATTAAAGAAGTTACTCACCGAGAAGGGATACACCTCTGTTCCTCTTGAATTTACGCTTACCAAACACTTTGTTCTACAAGCTAAAATTAATGGAGTAGAAGGACGTTTTATTTTGGATACAGGGGCTTCTAACACCTGTGTAGGAGTAGAGTGGATAACCTATTTTAATCTGCAAGCCGAAGCCTCCGAAATAAAAGCAGCAGGAGCAGGAGCAAGTGGTATGGAAACACAAGTTGCTACAAAAAATCACTTAGAGATAGGAGGAATGAGTATGCACAAACTTCCTTTAGTGCTTTTTGATTTAACTCACGTAAACGAAGCATTAGCAGAGTTTCAAACACCCCCTGTTCACGGTATTATAGGAGCTGAAGTACTCCAAAAGAGAAAAGCTGTGATAGATTATGCAAAGAAAAGGTTGTATCTCTATTGGGCTCCTAAATAGCAAAATGTATTACCTCTTGTTGTAGGTTCATATTTTTTTCGTACATTTGCAAAAACATTTATACTTGATGAGTAAAAAGACACTTTATTTTGCCTTTGTGATAGGGCTATTTGCAATAGCTTGCAATGATGGTAATTTGGAAGTAGATACCATTTCATTCGAAAATTCTGATGTGCTATCTTGTACGACCAATGATACTACGGCTACTTTTTTATTCAAATATAGTCAAAAGCAAGCACTTATTCTTAATTTACCTGCTAATATTTTAGAAAATAAAGAAAAGACTGTTTCAGGCACTATACCCACTAATTTTAAACTTTATTACCGTACTTTCAGCGATGCGGTAACTACTAATTATTTTTGTAATACTTATCCTCCTGCTACCCCTAATGTTACTTCGCAAATTGAAGCGACAGGAGGAACTGTTACAATTGTCTCACGTCCCATTTATAATGAAACAACAGGTGCTTTGTTGCGTTATGACCATCAAATAAGCATCACTGATTTGGTACTCGTAAATCAAGATGGCAATAAAATAGTAGATTCTAATTTTGTTTTTGGGACTTATAAAACTAACAAACAGTAGAAATGAACCACTTTATAGTATCAGCACGCAAATATCGCCCACAATCATTTCGTGATGTAGTAGGACAGCAAGCTATTACTAATACCCTACTCAATGCCATTGAAAATAATCACTTGGCACAGGCACTTCTCTTCACTGGTCCTCGTGGAGTAGGAAAAACTACTTGTGCTCGTATTTTAGCGAAAAAGATAAATGAACAAACTTCTGGGGTAGAAGATGAAAACGATTTTGCTTTTAACGTCTTTGAGTTAGATGCTGCCTCTAATAACAGTGTAGATGATATTCGCAAACTGATTGAACAAGTGCGCATTCCGCCTCAAGTAGGCAAATATAAAGTGTATATCATCGATGAGGTGCATATGCTGTCTACAGCGGCTTTTAATGCTTTTCTCAAAACATTAGAAGAACCTCCTAAACACGCTATCTTTATCTTAGCAACTACTGAAAAGCATAAGATTATTCCTACCATATTGTCACGTTGCCAGATATTCGATTTCAAGCGTATTACTATTAATGACATTCGAGAATACCTAAAATATATTGCAGAACAACAAGGAATTGAAGCAGAAGATGAAGCTTTGCAAATCATAGCACAAAAAGCCGACGGTGCAATGCGTGATGCCCTTTCTATCTTCGATCGTGTGGTGAGCTTTTCAGGAGAAAAAATAACACGACAAGCTACTTCCGAAATACTGAATGTGTTAGATTATGAGGTCTATTTTAAAGTAACTGATCTTATTTTAGACAATAAACTCCCTAAACTATTGATCGCATTTAATGATAGTATTGCACAAGGTTTTGACGGTAATCATTTTATTGCAGGTTTGGCAAGTCATTTCCGTGATTTAATGGTATGCAAGAATCCTACAACCATTTCCTTAATGGAAGTAGGGGAGGAGACCCAGAAGAAATATGCTGAGCAGAGCGTTCGTGCTACTGTACCTTTTTTAATGGAAGCTATCGCTATTGCCAATGACTGCGACCTAAAATATCGCACCAGCAAAAATCAGCGTTTGTTAGTGGAGGTTGCCCTAATGCAACTCGCCTCTCTGACCTATGAGGGGGATAAAAAAAAAATGATGGACGCTTCATAATTCCTGCTTATGTGTTTAATGGGCAAAGTCATACAACAGAAATACAGCTCAATTCACAAACACCAATCGTTGCCCCTCCTATAAATTATACAAATACTACGACAGCTACGCTTAATCCTAATATACCTATTATTAGTAAAACGGAACGTACAGAGGCTGTTTCTAATTTTTCAATTAAAAGTGTACATCTAAAAACAGAACATCAAAGGAATTTCAAAGAGGTGGTAATAGATCCTAATACGCTACCTCGTGAGAGTTTTTCAGAAGAGACCTTTAATCAGTTTTGGGAACGTTATATAGATGAATTACTTGTTAAAGGTGAACGTATACAAGCTTCTATTCTTAAAATTGCAATATTAAGATTAGAAGGAACTACTATTCATTTGGAAGTATCAAGTAATACAGCTAAAAATGATATTGTTCAGATGGAGCATAAACTCTTAAATTATTTGCACAAATCTTTGCAGAATTATGATCTTACTATTGAGATAAGTGTAAATGAAGAAATAGCTAAAAGAATAGTAGTAACTCCCGAAGATAAATACGAGAAATTATTAGAAGAAAATCCTATCTTACAAGAGTTTAGAAGAGCTTTTGAACTAAATTTAAAAGGATAGAAAAACAGTATTTTTAAAACTCAGTGCTACATAATTTATAGTTAGTAGTGTTTTTTTATTTTCTAATTCTTTTGTTTTTTTCAATATAATGCCTAATTTTGCCGAAAATAATCTTAATAAGATGTTTTGTCTATATAGACAAGAGGTACATTAAACAGTTGAATATTAATAAAATTAATAAAATATGAAAGTACTTAATGAACGACAATCAAAGATTTTAGAGAGCTTAGAAACTAAAAAGTACGTCAGTGTAAATGAATTGAGTGATAAGCTTAAAGTTTCGGTAGTTACTATACGTAAAGACCTTAATCTCTTGGAACAGGAAGGCTATTTGCATCGTACTCACGGTGGAGCTAGTAAACAAATGCGCTATGTGTTTGAGCAAACAATAACTGAGAAAGAAACTCAAAATGTAGAAGAGAAAACGCGTATTATTACTAAAGCGTTGGACTTTATTAAAGAAAATGAGTTTATCATACTTTCATCAGGAACTACAGCTAATCTTTTAGCTCAAAAAATTTATGGCATACGCAACCTTACAGTACTCACTCCTTCCCTCAGAGTAGCTTTAGAGGTCTGCAAAAATCCTAGTGTAAATACCATTCACTTAGGAGGAGAAGTTCGTAAAAACTCTACCTCCACTATTGGCGTACTTGCTGAAGAAACTCTTAGTAATTTCTCTTGTACTACTTTATTCTTAGGAGTTGAAGGTATTGACCTTGATTATGGATTGAGTTCTACCAATGTAGGAGAAGCTCATCTAAATCGGAAGATGATGGAACGTGTAGATAAAACTATTGTTTTAGCCGACTCCTCTAAGATTCACAAACGAGGCTTTGGTTTTATCTGTTATGTAGAGAAAATAGATATGCTTATCACTGATGCAGGTGCTGACCCTGAGTTCGTAGAAGAACTTGAAAAACGCGGTGTAGAAGTAATTATTTGTTAATTATCAAAATGATTGACACATATAAGAATGATAACTATATATCACAATCCTAAATGCTCCAAATCACGTTGTGGTTTGGAGCTTTTAAAAGATTTGGGGAAAGAATATCAGATAGTAGATTATCTTAAAAAAGGTATTTCTAAAGAAGAACTAAAAAATCTCCTCGCTAAGTTACAGATGTCTCCTATTGAATTAGTGCGTACTAAAGAAAATATTTGGAAAGAGCAGTTCAAAGGAAAAACACTTACTGATGATGAAGTCATAGAGGCAATGATACAATATCCTCAACTTATTGAGCGACCTATCGTAATAGTCGGTGATAAAGCTGTGATAGGGAGACCTACTGAAAGAATAAAAGAAATTATATAATTCGAAGTAAGAGAATAATGTGGCTTACGCTATAGAAATCTTCTAAAAGGAGTTAGTAGGTTATTAGAAACTTTTCTAAAGAAAATAAGACGAAACATATTATAGTGTTTATATGTTTATCATTATAGTGTTTATATGTTTATCATTTCTGAATGTATGTAAGAATCTTCTACTTTATCAACAAGAATAGTGTACTTTTCAAATAGAGATGTTGTAAACTTTAAAAGTATTATACTTCTATCGAAGAGTTCTTTTATATCAAGAAGATTGATAGTTTTTTTATAATCAAAAGAATTGTTGTTATTTCTATCAACAGATTATCTAAAACTATCAGAGCTTTTATCCAATGAATGAAAAATATTAGTTAGTTTTTCAACATCTTTACAATACATTTCAAAATCCTTTATATCTTCTTTATCAATTTCTATCCCATAATTTGTTTTGAGTACTTTTATAGTTTCTCTAACGTGTAGTTTAAAATCGTTAAAAAGACCTTCCAAATGATGTCCCGCTTTCTTCGTAGAATTATCTTTCTGAGAATATTTAGAAAAATAACGAATATTACTTTTGAACCCTAATCCAAACAATGTCTTGCTATAAATAGAATAGGATAAGCTAAGTGGTCAACATGAAAACCTGTCTTATGAACTTCTTTGATTAATACCTCAAAAGTATTTGAGTAAGATTCTAAATACCCTCCAAAACTTAAATATGTTCCAATATAAGCATTGAATTGTGCTCGAGTTCGATTGTTATCTGGTATACTATTATTCATATTTTTGTTTTTAACAAGAAAAAGTACAATATTTTTCATTTACCGAAAAACACCTTACTTAATTTCTCTTTCTTCATTACTCTTATTCATCTCTATAAGATAGAACAAGTATAGGATAAGTGTATGATGATAAAACAATTGTCTGTTGAGCCTCCCAACTACTTACTCAAATACATCTTCCTCCTTGTATAAATCTCATAGAAAGCATCATCTTTAAGGCTATCTATAAATAAGATACTTTCGCCAGTAGATTTCATTTCAGGTCCTAGCTTCTTATCTACGTTCGGGAATTTGTTAAACGAGAACATGGGTTGCTTAATAGCAAAGCCCTCTAAGTGCGGATTGAAATGGAAATCAGTGAGCTTTTTCTCTCCAAGCATTACCTTGGTAGCATAGTTTACATACGGCTCTTGATAAGCTTTAGAGATAAACGGTACCGTACGTGAAGCTCGTGGGTTTGCCTCAATGATATACACTACATCGTCTTTTACGGCAAACTGCACATTGATAAGTCCTACTGTATTGAGTGCCAAGGCTATTTTATGAGTATGGTCTTTTATTTGTTGGAGTACAAACTCACCCAAGTTGAACGGTGGCAAGGTAGCGTTACTGTCGCCCGAGTGGATACCGCAAGGCTCTATATGCTCCATAATACCAATGATATACACATTCTCGCCATCGCATATCGCATCAGCTTCCGCTTCTATGGCACCGTCTAAATAGTGGTCAAGCAAGAGCTTGTTGTTAGGTATCTTGCGTAAGAGGTCTACCACGTGGGCTTCCAACTCTTCTTTGTTGATAACAATCTTCATTCCTTGTCCGCCCAAAACGTACGAAGGGCGCACCAATAGTGGGAAGTCCAATTCATCAGAGAGTTTTAGTGCCTCATCAGCCGTTTCGGCTACTCCAAAGCGTGGATAAGGAATATTATTCTCTTTCAGCAGAGTAGAGAAGTTACCTCTATCTTCTGCTAAGTCAAGCGATTGGAAACTGGTACCTATGATCTTGATACCATATTTATCTAATTTCTCTGCCAACTTTAATGCTGTTTGTCCGCCGAGCTGTACGATGACCCCTTCTGGCTTTTCGTGCTGGATAATATCGTAGATGTACTCCCAAAACACAGGCTCAAAATAGAGCTTATTAGCAGTATCAAAGTCGGTGGAAACGGTCTCAGGGTTACAGTTAATCATTATGGTTTCATAACCACATTCTTCGGCTGCTAATACCCCGTGTACACAGCAATAGTCGAACTCAATGCCCTGCCCTATGCGGTTAGGTCCTGAACCGAGTACTACTACTTTTTTGCGGTTGGTTACTACACTGTCGTTGGCTACGTATTCCTTGCCGTCAGCGGTGCGGATAGGCGCTTCAAAAGTAGAATAATAATAAGGAGTTTGCGCTTTAAACTCAGCAGCACAAGTATCTACTAATTTGAATACACGGCGTATATTCAGCTCCTCGCGTTTCTTGTGTACCTCGCTTTCCCAACAGCCCACCATATAAGCAATTTGTCGGTCGGCAAAGCCTTTTTGTTTAGCTTCAAAGAGGAGTTCTTTAGGTAGAGTATCTATTTTGTAGCGCGATATTTCTTTTTCGAGAGCGCAAAGTTCTTCGTATTGCTTGAGGAACCACATATCTATCTTAGTGATTTCGTGGATGCGGCTCAGCGGAATGCCCATCTGTACCGCATCGTATATCACAAACACCCTATCCCAGCTGGGGTAGGTGAGTTTCTCAATAATCTGTTCGTAATTTTTATAGCCTTTGCCATCTGCCCCCAAACCATTGCGTTTGATTTCGAGTGATTGGGTAGCTTTCTGCAATGCCTCTTGGAAGGAACGCCCTATACCCATTACCTCACCTACCGACTTCATTTGCAAGCCTATAGTACGGTCAGACCCCTCAAATTTATCGAAGTTCCAACGCGGTATTTTCACAATCACATAGTCTAATGTAGGCTCGAAGAAAGCCGAAGTGGATTTGGTGATTTGGTTTTGCAGTTCATCTAAATGGTAACCAATAGCTAACTTTGTGGCAATCTTAGCAATAGGATAGCCCGTAGCCTTAGAAGCTAAAGCCGAAGAACGCGATACACGCGGATTGATTTCAATAGCGATGATATCTTCTTTTTCATCAGGCGACACTGCAAACTGCACATTACAACCACCAGCAAAATCGCCTATACTGCACATCATCTTAATCGCCATATCGCGCATACGTTGGAAAGTACGATCGGAAAGGGTCATTGCAGGGGCTACGGTAATAGAATCCCCCGTGTGGATACCCATAGGATCCATATTTTCAATGGTACAGATAATTGCCACATTGTCGTTCTTATCGCGCAAAAGTTCCAACTCATATTCCTTCCAACCCAAAAGCGCTTTATCGATAAGCACCTCGTGGATAGGTGAGGCTTCCAAACCGCGATTGAGGAGCATATCGAAATCTTCTTTTTTATAGACGATAGAAGCCCCTGTTCCCCCCAAAGTAAAAGACGGACGTATTACGAGTGGAAAACCAAAACGCTGGGCGATTTCTTTCCCTTTGAGGAAAGAGGTCGCCGTTTCAGACGGTGCCATTGGGATACCAATTTCATCAAGCAACATGCAGAACTTCTCGCGGTCTTCGGTGATTTGTATCGCATCGATATCTACCCCAATGATTTCGACCCCAAAGTCTTTCCAGATGCCCTTTTCGTCAGCCTCAATACAGAGGTTGAGTGCTGTTTGTCCTCCCATAGTAGGGAGTACCGCATCTATTTCGGGGTGTGTTTTTAGGATTTCCACTAATGACTTAGTGGTGAGAGGCTTGAGATAGACCACATCCGCCATAGAGGGGTCGGTCATAATCGTAGCGGGGTTAGAATTGATAAGTACGGTTTTAATACCGTCTTCGTGCAAAGAGCGCAATGATTGCGAACCTGAGTAGTCGAACTCGCAGGCTTGCCCGATGATAATAGGTCCTGACCCAATCAGCAGAACACAATGTAGGTCGTTTCTTTTTGGCATTTTTATATAGATATTGTTTGTTTTATTAAAAAAAATAGCTACATTTTTCAAAAGAAAAACATAGCTATTGTATTATTAGAAAAGAATATCCCACCGTATCTCTTGAGAGTACTGCTTAAAGGGGTACAAGGGAGGGCTTGTGGCGTGATATTCATTTAACAATTAATAATTGAAAATTAAAAAGAGCGAAAAACGGGTCTCGAACCCGCGACCTCAACCTTGGGAAGGTTGCGCTCTACCAACTGAGCTATTTTCGCT
>NZ_KB291521.1:23595-49298 GCF_000318315.2 Capnocytophaga sp. oral taxon 324 str. F0483
GTTGCGCTCTACCAACTGAGCTATTTTCGCTTATCTTGTTTTAGTAAATTTGCAACTGATTTGTTTTTCATTTACGGGGGCAAAGGTACAAATTATTTTAAGAAAAGCAAAAAATAGGTGAGAAGAGGATGACAAAGAGGAAGGCTTACTTAAGGTATGATGGAATTGAAACCAGGAGAAGTTATTATGCTTCTCATATATTTCATTCGTTAGATGCAGAAAGAATTTAGTATAATAAAGTTATTTCTTTAAGAGAAAAAGTCTTTATAGTCCCTTGTTCCGTTTCTACAATTAATTTTCCAGAAGGTTCCATACCTCTTATAATGCCTGAAAAGTTCTTTTCTTGGCAAGAACGGAAAACGGATACTCTATTTAGTTGGAATAGATATTTCTGGTAAATAGTATAAACGCTTTCGAAAGACTGTTGAGGAAGTGTAGAAAGGTTTGATTCTAATTCAGAAAGGATTAGTTTCATCACTTGTTCTATTTCAAAATCTTTACCAGTTAAATTTTTTAAAGAAGAGGCTTTAGGTAAGCCATCGAAATTTGTTTGGTTAAGATTGAGCCCAATACCGATTACACATTTCTCAATTTTAGTTTTTTGAATAGTATTTTCTATTAATATTCCGCCTATTTTGTAACGTTGAGAAAGGATATCATTAGGCCATTTAATATTTATATTAGGAATGTTTAATTTCTCTAATACTTTCATTATTGCAATAGGTACAAGCATATTGAGCAAAAAAGCATCTTTTAAATCTAAATGCTCAGGAAGAAATAAAACACTAAAGGTAAGATTCTGATAGGGTTCACTTGTCCATTTTGTTCCGTATTGTCCTACACCTGCAGTTTGCTGAGGTGTCCAGACCACTAAAAAATTAGGAAGAGAATCCTGAATATGTATTAAATTTTTTAAGTACTGATTAGTAGAATCAATACTTTTTAAGGTAATGATGTTCATAAAAAGTAAAAAATAGTTATAAAAATTTGGTAGTATAAAAAAATGTAGTACATTTGCACCCGCAAAGTCAAAATAAGGCATAACAAAATAGATGGCGAGGTAGCTCAGGTGGTTAGAGCGTTGGATTCATAACCCAAAGGTCACGGGTTCAAATCCCGTCTTCGCTACTAAAATTGAACAAAAGAAAATGAGTGGTTTATATTCATAAATCACTCGTTTTTTTATGTCTGAATAATTTAGTGAAAATTAAGAAACGAAAATGCTATGAAAAACAAAAGTCTCTACACTAAGCCCTGAATTTACAATGCTAATAATGATGTTACCACTCGATAGAGGCGGGCTCAAAAATCGTGCCATTCAAGTAGTTACGAAAGAGTATGATGATTAACTTTCTTAATGATATTCTGCTTAATAGAACTTCCAATGGATTAGAAAGAAATAATACTACCTCAGTTTTTGGAAATGATACAAATTAGATTGCTGCTAACAGCGAATAAATTGGCTTGATAAATCTTAATAAGATAATATGAATACAAGAGTTGATAGAAATAAGCGATATGAGAATTTTATACTGTTTTTTGAGTTAGACGGGAATAGTGTTATGAAACTATCCTCTTCAGCTGCTATTGATGTTTGTAAAGAATGTACTCGTAGAGAGATGTATGTTTGGAGAATAGAAGGAGGCATTTGGCATAATCCTGGTTTTGAGGCTCGAATTGATTGTATTTGGGACAGCTGTTTTAACCCTAAAAGTAATTCCAATCCTTCCTTAGAATATAATAATAGATTAGCAGAAGAGTTTGTAAAAGAGGAAATGGATAGTTACGATGTTTTTATAGTAACTATTTATAAAGAAAATTTGTCCTAACACAAACTATTAGAATAAGATGAAAAAATATATATTTTTATACTTTTTTTGGCGAGTTAAAAATAATTCTTTACCTTTGTGGCATAAATAAATATAGCTACCTTGGCACTGAAACGACACTGGTGTATAACTACAAGCGGTATTATAGTCAGGAGAAGGAATTAAGTATAATAAAGGAGACTATTTTTATTTGGATAATTTTCACAAAGACTATTATGAGGAGTTTAATAGTAGTAATAAATCAAAAGCAGTAATAAATCTTGATGGGAATTTAAGTGAAAAAAACAAAAAAGCAAAAAAATGGAACAGAATATCAAGGACAATAATCTGATTATAAAGAATAAAAATGATTATAAAGAATAAAAATGATGATATAGAAGATACTTTTTGTTATAAATTGTTTGAAGAGCAGTATTTTGATACTGATAAATTAAAGGAACTTATCAATTATGCTTTATTCAATAAATTAGATGTCAAGGAAATTGGGATTTTAAAATGGATAATTAACTGTGTCGATAATTGCTTTATTTACCATAAAGACGTTGATGATTATTATCGTATAAAGAATTACTCAAAAGCAATTGAAAATGAATGGAACACGGATTGGAAGTTAAAATTAATAGATGTATTAGAAAAGAAATAATGTCCTCTATTACTACAGCTACGAGTGGAACGACAACGGAAGTTTAAAGAGTGTAATTGCCCCGACGGCCAAAAAGATAGAGTTCAAATATAAAATATTTGTTTTCTTTTAGCCCTTCGTAGGTGTTCTTTAGTCCTCCATAGGATAATTTTACACCAAATTACCACTTCAGAAGCCCTCCGTTGCAGTCTTGCAATGCTTCGTTGCAGTCCTGTAATGCTCCGTTGCAGTCTTGTAGTGCTCCGTTACAGTCTTGTAGTGCTCCGTTACAGTCTTGTAGTGCTCCGTTGCGGTCTTGTAATGCTCCGTTGCGGTGCATTTGAGGTCCGGAAGAGTAAAATTGAAGTCCGGAGGAGTAAAATTGAAGTCCGAAAGAGTAAAATTGAAGTCTGAAGGAGTAAAATTGAGGTTCGGAGGAGTAAAATTGAAGTCTGGAGAAGTAAAATTGAAGTCCGGAGAAGCAAAATTGAAGTCTGGAGGGGTAGAATTGAAGTTCGGAGGGTAACCTTGATACTGAAGAGGAAATTAAAAGCGTTATTATTAGATAAATATGGATTAATAGCACTATTAAACAGCTAATCATTATAGCTAAAAAATGTATAAAGATATAATACTAAATAAAATAAAATTTATACAAATTATGTTGGAGAAATATTTTGATAAATTAAATAATAGACCTGTTCGACAACGGAGTTATCGAACGTTGACGAGTTTTAAATCGTGCAAATAGCACGATTTAGAACATCGCATTTCAAGGTAACCTGTTCTGAAACTTCAGTTTCAGAACAAGTTTAATGTATCAGAGAAAAATTAAGGAAAATTTTTATGAAATTTAAAGAGGCGGTACAAATACTTGGCTATAAACTGGAAGAAAAATATAGGACTTTAGGTTTTAAATATAAAAAGTCTGACAGAACATTGACAATGCACAGCAAAAAATTCACCTATATGATTGCCTTTTTTTCATTTAGTGGGAACACAAATGAAAAAATTGATGTAGATGTATGCTACATTATCAATCGTCGTCCCTATGATCCAAGCCCCGATGCCGATAGCCAAGTTTTATATCATTCATTATGGAACAAGGGAGTGTATCTTGATATAGCGAATGAAGAAAAAATAGATACTGCTTATACCATTATCTGTAAATGGATGGATAAAATATTGATCGCAAAGCTGGATGAGCTTTGCGCTGCCGAATAAACAACCTCGAGACAGGTAACGATTATGATACAGGTAGAAAACATCATAAAAACATTGAAAGGAGACATTATGGATACAAGGTTAAATAAAAATAAAAAAGAACAAGTGCACGTAACAACATTTAGTAATTTAGGAAGAGGATAAATGGGAGTAGATAAATATATTGAGCTAATTACAAAGTTTACTGACAATACTATTGACGCAAAAGAATTTGAACAGTCTTTTCTTGAGATGTTTAAACAGAACAAGAAAAAATATCAGAATACTTTTTATGAATTAAAAAAAATTATTTGATATCCACCTACGAGCAAGAAAATTAAATTTTAAATGAAGGAAATAAACTATGGACGAGAGTACTGAAAAATGGGTGAAAAATAATCCTACTATTTTCGGAAAGATAGTAGCAGTTGTTATTTTTGTTTTTGGCGTTTGCCTCATTGTAGGCGCCGTGAGAGATTGGGATTGGCTGTATGCTGCCGATAAGCATTATCAAAACAATTGGGGAATGGGACAGATAAGTCGTTATTTAGGTCGTGGTAATGCTCGCATAATAGGCTTTATTGGCGGTATTTTCTTTACCGTTATCGGCGGTATTCTTATTTACGGTGCGTTTTTAAAATAAATTTATACCGAGCCGTGGTAAAAGAGACAGCGGAAGAAATATTGTCGAGTATCATTATTGTCATTCAGGATTTACTGCAAAGAAAGTTTGGGTTACAAGAGTGTATCAATAAGGGAATTATCAAAGGTGACCCCATAAAAGCAAAGGTAAAAATAATTAAAACACTTAATTTGGGATAAAAGTATTTAAAGCCGATATCAATTACTGTTTCTAATATTTTTTTAACATTTTATTTCTTCATTACAATTATCTTTCGTACTTTTACGCCCTAATTTTAACTAATTACTAATATTTGTATGGAAAAAATGATGTTATATCTACCGTTAGCCCTTGCAATTTTTGGGCTTATCTTTATGATTACAAAAGCGCTGTGGGTGAACAAACAAACCACAGGCAACGACCGAATGCAAAGTATTTCTAAAAGCATCAAAGAGGGTGCTATGGCATTCCTCAATGCTGAGTACCGTATTTTGGCACTCTTTGTGATTATTGCTTCTATTGCTTTATTTATCGTTTCTCGTATGGTAGAAACTTCTCACTGGCTTATTGTAGTAGCTTTTGTGTGTGGAGCTTTCTTCTCTGCCTTAGCGGGAAATATCGGGATGCGTATTGCTACCAATGCTAATGTACGCACTACCGAAGCGGCTCGCACTAGCTTGCCAAAAGCTTTGAGAGTATCCTTTGGAGGTGGTACTGTAATGGGATTAGGAGTGGCAGGTTTGGCAGTATTAGGCTTGAGTTTATTCTTCATCCTCTTTGTAAACACTTTTGTAGGAGGAGGCAAACCTTTCTACGACGAAATGACTCTTGTACTCGAAGCCTTAGCAGGTTTCTCACTCGGTGCTGAGTCTATCGCACTCTTTGCTCGTGTGGGTGGTGGTATTTACACCAAAGCTGCCGACGTAGGGGCTGACCTCGTAGGAAAAGTAGAAGCTGGTATCCCAGAAGATGACCCTCGTAACCCTGCTACTATTGCCGACAACGTAGGTGATAACGTAGGTGACGTAGCTGGTATGGGTGCTGACTTGTTCGGTTCGTATGTGGCTACTGTACTCGCTTCAATGGTATTGGGTAACTATGTGATTAAAGATATGGCAATCGCAAATGGTGGTACATTTACTGATGCCTTTGGTGGTTTAGGTCCTATTTTATTGCCGTTAGTAATTGCCGGTGTAGGTATCATTGCTTCTATCATCGGTACTTTCTGTATAGGCATTAAAAACAACGACGCTAAAGAAAAACAAGTACAAAGTTCACTAAATACAGGTAACTATGTAGCTTTAGGTCTTACTTTAGTAGCTTGCTTCTTCCTTATTAAATATATGTTACCAGAAACTATCCAAATGAGTTTCTTTGGTGAAGGAATGAAAGAAATTGCAAGTATCAATGTATTTTACGCAACTATCGTAGGTTTGGCAGTAGGCTTGCTCATTTCAGCTATTACTGAACACTTTACCGCTTTGGGTAAAAAACCGGTATTGAATATCGTACGCAATTCATCTACTGGAGCTGCTACTAACATTATTGCAGGTTTGGCAACTGGTATGAAATCTACCTTTGGTTCTGTATTGCTTTTTGCTGTAGCTATTTGGGGTTCTTACTCTTTAGCTGGCTTCTATGGTGTAGCAATTGCAGCATCAGCAATGATGGCAACTACTGCTATGCAATTGGCTATTGATGCTTTTGGTCCTATTGCCGATAACGCTGGTGGTGTAGCCGAAATGAGTGAATTGCCAAAAGAAGTACGCCAACGTACTGATATTTTAGACTCAGTAGGTAATACTACCGCTGCTGTAGGTAAAGGCTTTGCGATTGCTTCAGCAGCTCTTACCGCCTTAGCCTTGTTCGCTGCTTATGTGACCTTTACAGGCATTTCTGGTATCAATATTTTCAAAGCAAACGTATTAGCTGCCTTGTTTATCGGAGGTATGATTCCAGTAATTTTCTCAGCCTTGGCTATGCAATCAGTAGGGAAAGCTGCTATGGATATGGTGAACGAAGTACGTCGCCAATTCCGAGAAATCCCTGGTATTATGGAAGGTAAAGGTACTCCAGAGTACGGCAGATGTGTAGATATTTCTACCAAAGCTGCTTTGCGCGAAATGATGTTACCTGGTGCAATTACTATCATCACTCCTATTATTATCGGTTTTGTGATGGGTGCTGAAGCTCTTGGTGCTTATATGGCTGGTGTAGCTGTATCAGGAGTTGTATGGGCTATCTTCCAAAACAACGCTGGTGGTGCTTGGGACAATGCTAAAAAATCATTTGAAGCAGGTGTTGAAATCAACGGACAAATGACTTACAAAGGTTCTGACGCTCACAAAGCTGCCGTTACTGGTGATACTGTAGGTGACCCATTCAAAGATACTTCAGGTCCTTCAATGAATATTCTTATCAAACTCACTTGCTTGGTAGGTTTGGTAATTGCTCCTATCTTGGGCGGACATACTGCTGATGCTACAGGAACTCCTGTAGAAGCTCAAATCCGTCAAGGGGAAGGTGAGGGAGTGATGCCTATGGAAGAATTAATTGTTATTGAAGAAGGTAAACTCAACGCCGATGGTAACTTTGAGTACAATGTAGGTGATTTATTCCAATTGAGCCTTTTTGACAATACAATGTTAGAAGTAGGAAAGAACTCATCTGAAGCACACCTCGTGAAATTGATAGAAGATAAAAACCTTACTACTCCAGAACAGTTCAAAGATAACTGGATTACTTTGGATAGAACTTACTTCAAAACAGGTAGCGATGAACTTACTGAAGGTTCTGAACAACAATTAAAGAACATTGTAGCTATTTTGAAAGCTTATCCTAAAGCTACTATTCGTTTAGGAGGTTATACTGATAATACGGGTAGTGTTGAAGGTAACAAAAAACTTTCAGAAAGACGTGCTAATTCAGTGTTAAACAAATTGGTAGCATTGGGTGCTAACAAAGCTCAATTGAGCGCTCAAGGTTATGGTGCAGAACACCCTCTTTGTCCTGCTAACGATACTCCTGAGTGCAAAGCTAAAAACAGACGTATCGACATACGTTTGACTGCTAAATAACAAAATATTTTAGTTACTATATAACCTCAAAAGGGGTGTTTGAGGAACTTCTTCCTCGAACACCCCTTTTTATAATCACCTAAAAACTATGAAATTACCTTTATTTTCAGCAGCTATATTGCTCACTGCTTTTGTAGGCTGCAACGACTCAAAGACTTCAAAAATGACAGAGAATACAGATAACAATCCGCTATTGGTAGAAAGCATTTTACCTTATGGTGCTCCCGACTTCTCAAAAATTAAAGACGAGCATTACCGCCCCGCCCTGCTCAAAGGAATGGCTTTGCAAAACGAACGTATTGCCGCTATCGCTAATAACAACGAAACTCCTACTTTTGAGAATACGATTATCGCTTTAGAAAAAAGTGGGGTAGAATTAGAGCGCGCTTCAGCGGTATTCAATGCCTTAACTGAGGCAAATACTAATGATACCTTAAAAGTATTGCAAAAAGAACTATCACCTAAGTTTGCTGAGCACGCCGATGGCATTCATCTGAACGAAAAACTCTTTGCACGCATCAAAGCCTTATACGATAAACGTGAGAGCTTGAAATTAGATGCTGAATCGCTTAAATTGTTAGAAAATTACTACGAAGATTTTGTAGTAGCAGGTGCTAACCTATTGGCTACTGATAAAGAAACTCTTAAAAAGTACAATAGTGAGTTAGCTTCTTTAGAAACTGATTTCAACCAAACGCTTTTAGAAGGCTCGTTGGCAGCCGCTCAAACTATCAATGGTCAGAAAGTAGCGATTGTGAATACTACCCAGCAACCGCTCCTTAGTGAATTAGCCGACCGCAACGCTCGTAAACAATTGTTTGAAGCAAGCTGGAATCGCACCGATGGTGGAGCCCATAACACTAATGATATTTTAAAACGCATAGCCTTACTACGTGCTAAAAAAGCTGAACTCTTAGGCTTTAAAAACTATGCTCAATGGAGTTTGCAACGCACTATGGCAAAAACACCTGCTGCTATTGCTCAATTCTTTAAAGATTTAGTACCTGCTTCAGTAGGTAAAGCCAAAGCAGAAGCTAAAGAAATACAAGCACAAATCACTAAAATGGGAGGTAATTTTACTTTAGAGCCTTACGATTGGAATTTCTATGCCGAACAAGTACGCAAAGCTAAATACGACCTCGATGAGAATGAAATCAAATCTTATTTTGAATTGAAAAATGCTCTTGAAAATGGTGTATTCTATGCAGCTACCAAACTTTATGGCATTACCTTTAAAGAACGCAAAGATATACCCATATATCACCCCGATGTATTAGTGTATGAGCTTTTTGAAGAAGATGGTACTCCATTAGGACTTTTCTATGGCGATTTCTTTGCTCGTGAAAGCAAACTCGGTGGCGCGTGGATGAGCAACTTTGTAAACCAATCGAAGTTATTGGGTACTAAACCTGTTATTTACAATGTGTGTAATTATGTGAAACCTGCCGAAGGTAAACCTGCTTTACTTACTTATGACGAGCTTACTACGCTCTTCCACGAGTTTGGTCACGCATTGCACGGTTTCTTTGCTAACCAACAGTATGCAAGTTTATCAGGAACAGCAGTAGCACGCGATTTTGTGGAGTTTCCTTCACAATTCAATGAGCATTGGGCTTTGTATCCTGAGGTACTTAAAAACTATGCAGTACATTACGAGACTAAACAACCTATTCCGCAAGCGCTTATTGATAAGATAAAAAAAGCAAGTACCTTCAACGAAGGCTATGCCTTTACTGAAGTTTTGGCTGCTGCCAATTTAGACTTGCAATGGCATACTATTCCTTCGGATACTATCATCAATAATGTAAGTGATTTTGAGAAGAAAGCCCTTGAAAGAACAGGTTTATGGGTGAAAGAAGTGCCCCTAAGATACCGTTCGTCTTACTTTGCACATATTTTTGGCGGAGGCTATGGAGCAGGCTATTACTCTTACCAATGGACAGAAATGCTTTGCCACGATGCCTACCAATGGTTTGAAGAAAACGGCGGACTCACTCGTGCTAATGGACAACGTTTCAGAGATTTGATACTCTCCAAAGGAAATACAATGGACTACGAAAAGATGTATTTAGCCTTCAGAGGGAAAGCTCCTGCTATTGAACCACTACTCAAAGCACGTGGGTTGAAGTAACAAAAAAGCAGGTTATTGTAACCTGCTTTTTTGTTTTTTATAATATCTACTTTTATCCTCCAAACCAACCTTCACGGTCTAAACTACGATATTGAATAGCTTCGCCTATATGATGAGGTTGTACTTCTTCTGACTTTTCTAAATCGGCTATTGTACGCGCTACTTTTAAAATACGGTCATAGGCACGTGCAGAAAGATTGAGACGCGTCATAGCATCTTTTAGTAGGGTTAAAGAATCCGTATTTACTTTACAAAATTTCTGTATTTGTTTAGTATTCATTTGAGCGTTATAGTGAATATGTTCATATTCTTTAAAACGTTCAGTTTGGATATTTCGAGCATCTATCACCCGTTTACGGATATCACGACTACATTCACCTTTTCTATCATCTGAAAGTTTTTCAAAGGGTACAGGATTTACTTCTATATGAATATCTATTCTATCTAATAGAGGCCCTGAAATTTTACTTAAATAGCGTTGCATTTCAGCAGGTGTAGAAGTAACAGGAGCATCGGGGTCGTTAAAATACCCGCTCGGACTTGGATTCATACTTGCTACTAACATAAATGAAGCGGGATAAGTAACTGAAAACTTTGCTCTAGAAATAGTAACTTCTCTATCTTCTAAAGGTTGTCGCATTACCTCGAGAACAGCTCTTTTGAACTCTGGTAACTCATCAAGAAAAAGTACTCCATTATGTGCGAGAGATATTTCACCTGGTTGAGGGTAAGTACCTCCTCCTACGAGAGCTACGTCAGAAATAGTGTGATGAGGACTACGGAAAGGGCGATGGCTCATTAAGCCTGTGTCCTTAATGCGTCCTACTACACTGTGTATTTTAGTAGTTTCAAGAGCTTCGTGAAGTGTCATCGGAGGAAGAATGCTAGGTAAACGCTTAGCGAGCATTGTTT
The DNA here is from genome assembly GCF_000318315.2 of Capnocytophaga sp. oral taxon 324 str. F0483. Lineage (NCBI taxonomy): Bacteria > Pseudomonadati > Bacteroidota > Flavobacteriia > Flavobacteriales > Flavobacteriaceae > Capnocytophaga > Capnocytophaga sp. oral taxon 324. The sequence goes on from NZ_KB291521.1 coordinate 33,992, forward strand.
TTCCTGAACCAGGAGGGCCTATTAAAATAACATTATGTCCACCAGCAGCAGCTATTTCCATACAACGTTTTACAGTTTCTTGACCTTTTACATCTGCAAAGTCAAATTCAGGAGATTCTAAATCTCTGTAAAACTCTTTGCGTGTATCTATTTCGATAGGTTGTAATTCTTTTTCTCCATTAAAAAAATCTATGACTTCTTTTATATTTTCTACACCATAAACGTCCAAATTATCTACTATAGCAGCTTCTCTAGCATTCTGCTTAGGAAGAATAAATCCTTTGAATCCTTCTTTGCGTGCTTGAATAGCAATAGGTAGCGCCCCCTTAATGGGTTGCAAACCGCCATCTAAGGACAGTTCACCCATAATGATATATTTTTCTAATTCTTCACTTTGTATTTGCCCGTTAGCTGCTAAAATACCAATTGCAAAACTTAAATCATAGGCAGAACCTTCCTTACGCATATCGGCAGGAGCCATATTGATGGTTATCTTTTTACCTGGAATTTTATATCCATTGTTTTGCAGAGCAGCTGCTATACGATAATTACTTTCTTTAATAGCTATATCGGGTAATCCAACCAAATGATAGCCAATACCTTTATCGATATTTACTTCAATAGTAATTGTGCTGGCTTCTACACCAAATACAGCACTTCCGTAAATTTTTACTAACATTTCTGTGGTTAATTTTGTACAAAGGTAAAACATTCTTTGTAAATGAGCAATTTTATTTCAAAAAATAATCTGCAATATAGTTAACAAAAGTTCGAGATAAGTGAGAGTATAGCTCTTGCACTACAGGAAGCCGTAGCACGGCAAGGAATTACAAGGTAGATTAGAACTTTTACCAAAGATAAGAAAACGAAATTATAAATAACAAAGAAAGATACTTTTTGGTTGAAGGAATCTTATGGTTAGCTTATAGAGAGCTTATAGGAAGCTTATACGAATCTTGGAAGATTGGTATACAAAGACTATGTAAGTGACTAAAAATGAATAGTTAAGAGTGAAGAATTAGGGGTGATTTTAGAGTAATAAAACGAAATAAAAGCAAAGAAGAGATGAAGGAAGATTTCTTAGATAAAAATTGTAGCAACGCAAAGGAGATTGAAAAATAGTATTTTGTTGTTTCGAGCTGACGTTAAGTAAGTATATAAACAAAATAACGCAGGACGTAAATCCTGCGTTATTCCGAACATAAATTTTAATACAAAATGAAACAAATTCTCGTGATCACGACAGGATTCGAACCTGTGACCGTCTGCTTAGAAGGCAGATGCTCTATCCAGCTGAGCTACGTGACCTCTATTCCAAAAAAAATATTTCAAAAATGCCACACAAAAGGAAACATTTATGAAATATCTTATTTTGTCGGGGCGGCAGGATTCGAACCTGCGACCTCCTGGTCCCAAACCAGGCGCGATGACCGGACTACGCTACGCCCCGAAATTATATCTAACAATTTGTATTAGATGCGGAGAGACTGGGACTCGAACCCAGGCGACGGTTACCCGCCGACAGATTAGCAATCTGCTCCGTTACCACTCCGGCACCTCTCCAATTTTGAAAGCTCCTTTGCTTTTGCGGTTGCAAATGTATAACAACTTTTTATTCTGCACAAATATTTTAGAAACTTTTTTGTACATTTTTTATCAATCTAATAATTATCAAATACTTAAAAATAGTAAAATCTTCTTTATATCCGTCTATCTAGGAGGAAAAACAATACCATAACCTGTACCGTTATTAAAAGTTGCTCCTGAGGGAAGTTCCATTGAGGTGCCTGTGGGGGACCAATCCCATAGTTTTGTTTCATCATCTGTAATGGTATTAGAAGTTTTATTATATTTTTTACCATTGAGAGGATAATAAAGCAGTAAATCATTTGTGGGTTTAAGAGTACTCCACAACTGTATTTGTATTTCTTTTTGGGTTAGGGCTCGTTTCCACAAACGCACTTCTCTGAGAAGCTCATTAGCTCCCGCAAACCATAAATCTTTTACATAAATTCTACTATTAGTATTTGCTGTTTTAGAACCTACCTCTTTTCCTTCTACATATACACGCAGGGTATTGCCGTCACAGGTTACTGCAATAGGATACCATTTATTAGTTTGTGCCTTAAATACCTCAGCAGGTATTAATATTGAAATACCCGAAGCTTTTACGTCTAATTGATTGTTTGTAAAGCCTATCTCAACTTGATGAGTATTAGATGTTACTCCTACTATTGGGTTGCTTCCTATAAGATTTGAGCAATTAATTGTAGCTTCAAAAGTCCATTGAGGAAGCTCGTTATTAGATACAACTTCTCCCGTAGTAGCTTTTGTAGTTGCCATACTCAATACCTTTGTTCTTGTTTCTTTATGGACTACTAAAAGCAAACGGTCTTGTCCTGCAATAGCTTCAATATTATTTCTACCTCTTATTTGTATGGGTAGCGCATACACTTCGTTGTTAGGAAACGTTAGTTCACTAATGGTAATATCAATAGGAGTTTCTGTTTCATAAGTATTGAAGATAGCATTTTCATCAATACTATATTTATCAGTAGGTAAGAGTTTGTAATCCGTACCATATTGTGCATTATAGTCGGTTAAGGTTTGAGCATCACCTGTGATAAGTTGAGCTGATACTATCTTACCTGCAGCTCTTATCAGTTTCACCTTTAAGTTTTGAATCTTGTTATCTTGGTATTCTTGTACGTATACCTCAACGGTATTATTACCATCGAGAAATACTCCCTGATATACATTGGGAGCTTGAGGCGTTTTGTCGGTAGTTTCGTCTTGACAAGCTATTACACTTAGTAAGCCAAGTATTAAAAATATCTTTTTCATCTTTGTAGAATTTTAGAATTGCATTTTCACATTAAGTCCATAGCTTCTTATGGAAGGCAACATAAATTTGTCGTATCCACTGCCATAAGTACCTACAGAAGGCACTATTTCGGGGTCAAAAGGAGCTTTGTTATAGAGCATTAGCAGGTTATGACCTACTAATGACACACTGAGGTCTTTTAAGCCTTTTACAATGAATCCTTCTCTAAAATGATAGGTAAGGGCAGCTTCTTGTAGACGAATATTGGTAGCCGAATATTGATAATCAGAAGCCGTTCTATTAGCTATGAAAGTAGCATAGTTAGCTCGGTTATCGGCGGAGGCTTTAGACACCCCATAGCGATCGAAATAACGTTCTGTTTCTGAAAAAACTATTCCTCCCAAACGCGCTTTAAACAAGAAATTCAAATCGAAATTCTTATAGCTAATCTTTCCTTGCCAGCCTAATAGCCAATCGGGATTGGTAGAGCCTAATTTGTTGCCATTTGCATCGTATATATCACCTATTTCACCACCTTCACGTAAGGTATACATACCGTTGGCTATCTCGTGAGGTAAACTCACAATCTTGTTCTTATTAGTAGAAGCAACAAGCTGAGTTTCCCAATTTACCCCTTTAGAAGTATCAGGATAAGTATACCTTAAAGCAACTTCTACTCCTTGATTTTGCACTTCACCTGCTTGTTGCCATACAATAGGTACTAATTGATTATTAGTACGAGTATGATAGAAAGTAGTGTTAAAAGAAAGATTGTTAAACCATTGGGTATCTAATCCTACTTCATAAGAAGTAGTACGTTCTAAGTGTAAATCAGTAGGGTAGTTAGGCAAACTATACGCATCACCTAACCAAGCGCGAGACGTTTCAGCTACTCCTAAGCCCGCATAACTCATAGGAGCTGCTGCTTGACTATAGCCTCCACGCAATTTTGCATAACTTAATATATCTTTATCTATACCTATAAATTGATGTAACAAAGCTGAAACACCTACTGATGGACTGAAGACCATATTTTTACTTGTAGAAGGATAATCGGACGGTTTATCAGCACGACCTGTGAGAGTGAGATAAATCTTAGATTGCCAACCTATTTCAGCCATTGCAAAGAAGGCTGTGTTACTCCGTTTTCCCCACAATGGGTGGGTTATAGCTGTAGGAGTTGTGATATTGCTTTGAGTAAAATTATTTACGTTATGCAGATTACCTTTGTAACCTTCTACTTGAGTATTGTACCCTTCATACGAAGCTCCTAAATGAGCATCTAAACTGAAGTCATTCGATAGATTTTTATTGTAATGTAAGAGCACATCGGCATATTGTTGTTTGAAAGTCTCTTTCCAATGAGCATAATAACCATTAACGCCTGCATAAGCTAGAAGCGTAGAAGCATAACGCTTATCGTCCATTATAGAGGCTGTATTATCTATATGGAAGCGTGCTACTACGTCTAAATCTCCTATAATTTTATAGCTTACTTTGCCTGAAAACATATAGCGGTCTTTAGTAGTAGGACGTAAATTTCTGTACGCTATCCAATAAGGATTTTGGACATTTTTACCTAAGTTAGCCGGTGTATCGGGCGTACCTGAACCTGCAATCCAATATTGCTTAGCATAACCTGCGATAGCATCATAACGTTCAAAATAACGTTCTTGACCAAATTGTTCCCCTCTTGGGTATAAGTACAAGCCCACTATAGGATTGAAAGCGATACCAGAGGCTACCTGGTTGCGTTCATACTGACGGATATAATTCCCCGAAAGGTCTATTTGTAAAGCATCATTTAACAGAGAAGTAGTATTGTGCAAATAAGCATTATAACGGTTATATACGCTGTTGGGCACTATACCACCTGATTGTAAAGAAGCTAGCGAGGCGTAAGTTTTATTCTTACCTCCTTTAAAATCTATACCTCCTGAAATGCTTACTGCATTTTGGTACACGTGCCCAGTTTTATAAAAATCATTTATATTAAAAGAAGTACCCTTAGGCAGAGCACGAGTGGACAGTGAAGTAAATTGCCCTAACTCATTGCCATATGTTTCTTGAAACTTAGGTTTTGTGAGTTTATTTACAAACTCTATTGAAGAAGAAAGGTTAATTTTAAGTTGGTTACTTTCAGCTTTTTTAGTGCGAATGAGTACCACACCATTGGCAGCTGAAGCTCCATAGAGTGCTGTTGCTTGCGCTCCTTGTAATACAACTACTTCTTCAATATCCTCAGGATTAAGGTCGGAAATACCTTCACTGGTATCTCTACCATCGCCTCTAATACCTCTTTCAGCTTGGTTAGCTATAGGCATTCCGTCCACCACATAGAGCACATTATTATCGCCAAAAAGCGAACGAGCTCCGCGCATAGTAGCTTTAGTAGCCCCACCTATACCCGTAGCACTGCGCTGGATATGCAAGCCTGCAAATCTACCATCAAGGCTATTCACAAAATTCGCTTGCTTGACTTCTGTAAAGTTGTTATAAGTAGCATCACCATAAGACAAGGCTTCTCCTTTTTTTAAAATATCAAGTGCAGTTCTTTTTTTAACAAATGTATGACCATTAAAATCACAAAATGCAATTCTCTTCTGCTCCAGAGGTACACTAAAATGGATAGTTCTATTTTTCCCTTCTACTTTTCTCCGTTGAGTTAGATACCCTAGAAAGCTAAATTCAATAATGTCGCCCATTTTAGCTTTAATTTCAAACTTACCATCCAAATCAGTAGCTATTTCTTTAGTTACTTTATTGGAATGTGCATTTTTCACCACTACTAAAGCTCCCATAAGAGGATATCCATCCTCTTTATCTTTCACTACTCCAGTAATTGTTTTTATTTGTGCTTGTAGTCCTCCTGCCCATAGCAGTAGCAAACATACGAACCATTGCATATTTCTTTTCATAGTTAAATACATTACAATAACAATATACTCCGCAAAGGTACAATTTTTATTCACTTATACAAAATTTTTATACATTTTTTAAATATAAGTTTTATTACTAAATACGATTTTCAGGGATAGAACAAAGAAAGTAAGAGAGTAAGAAAACTAAGTTATTAGCATAGAAAACATTTTGCCTTATAAGAATCGTATTAAGACAATTACTTGTGAAAAAAGTTGATCCTCCAAAAGGCCTATCCCTAATTTTATATCTTGATTTCAAATTTTAATCATCTCAGATACTCGGCAGTGAAACTCTTCTTGTTTTTAGCCACTTCTTCAGGAGTACCAAAAGCTATTACTTCGCCACCTGCTTTACCCCCATCGTGTCCTATATCTATGATATAATCTACTTTTCTGATAACATCGAGGTTGTGCTCTATCACTAAAACAGTATTGCCTTTATCAACTAAACGATCGAGTACTTCGAGGAGTACCTTCACATCGTCAAAATGTAGCCCTGTGGTGGGTTCATCTAATATATAAAAAGTATTGCCCGTGTCTATTTTAGAAAGCTCTGTAGCTAACTTCACCCGTTGGGCTTCTCCTCCTGAAAGGGTAGTAGATTGTTGCCCTAAAGTGATGTAGCCTAAACCTACCTCTTCAATAGTTTTTAGTTTGCGGTATATTTTAGGGATAGGTTCAAAGAATTTTACTGCCTCACTTATGGTCATATCCAGCACATCGGCAATAGATTTCCCTTTGTATCGCACTTCAAGCGTCTCGCGGTTAAAGCGTTTGCCTTTACAGGTCTCGCAAGGCACATAGACATCGGGTAGGAAGTTCATCTCAATCACTTTTAAGCCAGAACCTTCGCAAGTTTCACATCTACCGCCTTTCACGTTGAAACTAAATCTACCTGGTTTGTAGCCACGTATTTGCGCTTCGGGTACTTGGGTGAAGAGGTTGCGTATCTCACTGAAAACACCTGTGTAGGTAGCAGGATTTGAACGTGGTGTACGCCCAATAGGTGATTGGTCGATATCGATTACTTTATCAATATGTTCTAAGCCCTCAATGCTTTTATAAGGCATCGGTTTTTTTACGCCATTGAAGAAATGAGCATTCAAGATAGGATACAGTGTCTCGTTAATAAGCGTTGATTTTCCACTTCCCGATACACCTGTTACCCCTATCATTACCCCTAAAGGGAACTTTACGGTTACGTTCTTCAAGTTATTGCCCGTACAGCCTTTTAGGATAATTTCTTTGCCGTTGCCTTTGCGCCTTTGGGTAGGTATTTCAATCTTCTTTCTCCCACTCATATAGTCGGCAGTGATAGTATTTGCTTTTAGTAACTCTTTAGGCGTTCCTTGAAAGATAATATTTCCTCCATTTATGCCCGCTTTAGGTCCTATATCTACTACATAATCGGCTTCTTGTATCATTTCTTCATCGTGTTCTACCACAATTACTGAGTTGCCAATATCTCTGAGCGATTTCAGCGAGTTGATAAGCCTTTTGTTATCTCGCTGATGCAAACCAATGCTAGGTTCATCGAGTATATAGAGTACCCCTGTGAGTTGAGAACCTATCTGCGTTGCCAGTCTGATACGCTGAGCTTCTCCTCCGGATAACGATTTAGAACTTCGGTTAAGAGCTAAATAAGTAAGCCCTACATCTATGAGAAATTGGAGTCGGGTGGTGATTTCTTTGATGATTTCTTCAGATATTTTGCGCTGTTTGGTAGAGAGATGCTCAGGTAGAGATTTGAACCACGCCAATAAATCTGTAATATCTAAGGCAGATAGTTCAGCTATATTTTTATCAGCTATTTTAAAGTAAAGCGCCTCTTTGCGCAAGCGAGTGCCGTGACATTCCTCACAAGGAATGGTATCCATAAACTCTTCAGCCCAGCGCTTGATAGCTACCATATCGGCATTTTCGTACTGACTTTTGATGAAGTTGATGATGCCTTCGAAATCAATTTCAAAATTGCGCGTAATACCTAATACATCCGATTTGATAGCGTATTTATCTTTACCACCATAGAGAATAATATCCATCGCTTCTTTAGGAAGTGTCTCAATAGGGTCGGAGAGTTTATGACCGAACTTTTGTACAATTAGCTCTAATTGTTTGAATATCCAAGTGTTCTTTTGCTCTCCTACTGCTGTAATCCCTCCGTTCTTGATAGAGATAGAAGAATCAGGGATAATTTTGGAGAGGTTGATTTCTTGCACTTCACCCAACCCATTGCAGTGCGGACACATTCCTTTGGGAGAGTTAAACGAGAAAGTATTAGGTTCAGGAAGAGGATATGAAATGCCCGAAGAAGGACACATCAAGTGTCTGCTGAAATAGTGAGCTTTTTTTTGGTCGTGTTCTAAAACCATTAGTACATCGTCGCCGTAGTTCATTGCAATTTTGATACTTTCTTGTAGGCGTTTTTGGGTGTCGTCAGTATCATCTATTTGCATACGGTCGATCACGATTTCAATATCGTGTGTTTTGTAACGGTCGAGCTTCATACCTTTTTCGATATCACGAATTTCGCCATCGGTACGCACTTTTACAAAGCCTTGTTTGGCAATCTGCTCAAAAAGCTCGCGATAATGTCCTTTTCTCGATTGAACCACGGGCGCTAATAGGTTAATGCGTTTGCCTTTGTATTCTTTGGTAATGAGTTCCTGAATTTGGCTATCGGTATAACTTACCATCTTTTCGCCTGTAGCATAGCTATAAGCATCGGAAGCACGGGCAAAAAGCAGGCGCAAGAAGTCGTAGATTTCGGTGATAGTACCCACTGTAGAGCGCGGTGATTTGGAGGTAGTTTTCTGTTCGATAGCAATCACAGGTGAGAGTCCGTCGATTTTATCTATATCGGGGCGCTCTAATCCCCCGAGAAACTGGCGAGCATAAGCCGAAAAAGTCTCGATATAACGGCGTTGTCCTTCGGCATAAATAGTATCAAAAGCCAATGAGGACTTGCCACTACCAGAAAGCCCAGTGAAGACTACAAGTTTTTCGCGGGGAATGGAAAGGTCTATATTTTTGAGGTTATGCACCCGTGCACCTTGAACTTCAAGTACATCAGTGGGAGCTACATTATTCGTTTTCTTTTTCATTTAGTGACTGTTATAGAGGCTACCATAAGTAGCCTATGATTAAATAATTAGACGATACTAATCTTTCTATGCATCTAATAACTGCATTACTTTTAAGGCTTGATACACAGTATTGATTCCTTCAAAAATAAGGAGCAAACGCAACCCGTTACGGGTTTCTTTCTCTTGCATACGACACTTGTTAGGGTAACGTTGTACAAAGAGTAGCACCTTTTGAAAACGTTCACTTTGGTAAAATGGACTGTTTTGGTCGGAGATAAAATAGCCTGTCATCTTACCGTTTTTCATCACGAGCTTTTCAATTCCCATACGGGTAGCCAACCATTTCACTCGGACACTGTTGAGCAAGTCGATAGCTTGGGGAGGAAGTTTACCAAAACGGTCGGTAAGATTGCGTTGGTATTGTTGCAAAGCTTCCTCATTAGGTAAATTACTCAGCTCGTTATAAAGATTGAGTCGTTCTGCCACTCTATTGACATAGGTATCGGGAAAGAGGAGTTCAAAATCGGTGTCTATTTGAGTATCGGTGAGGTAAGTTTTATCTTCTTCGGAAGTGTGATATAGTTCTGAGAACTCATTTTCTTTGAGCTCTACTATAGCTTCTTGCAATATTTTCTGATAAGTTTCGAAGCCTAACTCATTGATAAATCCACTTTGTTCCCCGCCTAAGAGGTCACCAGCTCCACGAATTTCCAAATCCTTCATAGCAATATTTAACCCGCTTCCTAAATCGGAGAACTGAGCTATAGCTTCAATACGCTTGCGGGCATCATCACTCATCGCTACCAACGGAGGGGTGATGAAGTAACAAAATGCTTTTTTATTACTTCTACCTACACGTCCACGCATTTGGTGTAAATCGGATAAGCCAAAATTATGTGCATTATTGATAAAGATGGTATTAGCATTGGGTACATCTAAACCATTTTCAATGATAGTAGTAGCTACTAATACATCGTAAGCACCATCCATAAAGGCTAACATTGTTTCTTCTAATTTTTTTCCGTCCATTTGTCCGTGACCAATGGCTATACGCGCATCGGGTAATAGGCGTTGAATCATACCTGCTACTTCCTGAATATTCTCTACACGGTTGTGCATAAAGAACACTTGTCCGCCTCGCTGAATTTCATAACGAATACCATCGCGTATTATCTCTTCGCTGAAAGGTACTACTTGAGAATCGATAGGGTAGCGGTTAGGGGGTGGTGTATTGATTACTGATAGGTCGCGGGCTGCCATTAAGCTGAACTGTAAGGTTCGAGGGATAGGTGTAGCAGTGAGGGTGAGCACATCGAGGTTTTCTTTGAGAGTTTTGAGCTTATCCTTTACGCCTACACCAAACTTTTGCTCTTCGTCTACTATCAGTAGACCTAAATCTTTATAAGCTACTTTTTCGCCTACTATTTGATGAGTTCCGATGATGATATCTAATTGACCATTTGCCAGTTCTTCTAAGATAGTTTTCTTTTCCTTAGCTGTGCGGAATCGGTTAAGATAATCGATGCGCACAGGGAAGTCTTTCATACGCTGACTAAAGGTTTGAAAGTGCTGAAAAGCGAGTACCGTAGTAGGAACCAATACCGCTACCTGCTTGCCGTTGTCTACCGCTTTGAAGGCAGCACGAATAGCTACTTCGGTTTTTCCAAACCCAACATCGCCACACACCAACCTGTCCATAGGTTTTGGGCTCTCCATATCAGCTTTTACCTCGGCAGTAGCTTTGCTTTGGTCGGGTGTATCTTCATATAGGAAAGAGGCTTCCAGTTCGTTCTGCATATAGCTGTCGTGAGAGTATGCATACCCTTTAGATTCTTTACGTTTAGCATACAACTGAATCAAGTTGAAGGCTATTTCCTTCACTCTTGTTTTTGTCTTCTGCTTGAGTGCCTTCCAGGCTCCAGAACCTAATTTGTATATCTTGGGTGGCTTGCCGTCCTTACCGTTATATTTAGTGATTTTATGTAGGGCGTGAATGCTTACAAATAGGACATCGCGGTCGCCGTAAATCAGTTTGATTGCCTCTTGTTGCTTGCCTTCAACCTCTATCTTCTGTAATCCAGCAAACTTACCAATACCGTGGTCGATATGGGTTACATAGTCGCCTACTTCTAATTGCATTAACTCTTTGAGCGTAATCGCTTGCTTTTTAGCATATCCGTTCTTCAGCTGGAATTTGTAGTAACGCTCAAATATTTGATGGTCAGTAAAGATATTCAGCTTGTGCTCATTATCTATAAAGCCCGCGTGTAGAGAAAACAGTAGTGTTTGGTAATGCACTTTTTGTTCCATCTCCTCAAAGATATCGTGGAAGCGTTTGGCTTGTTGCTCACTACCACAGAGGATATAGTTTTGGTATCCCTCAGTATGTTTATCGTTTAAATAACTGATAAGAAGTTCGAATTGCTTGTTGAATGAGGGCTGTGGTGTAGTGCGGAAAACAATCTCTTTTTCACCTTTGGAGAAAGATGAGGGAAGATTTATATTTATTTGCTGAAATCTCCCCATTTGGTTTAATAAATCTTCTGATTGACAATATAGCACATCGGGAGTACTGTGTTTTACTTCATTAGGGAGCTTTTCGTAAATGTCAGTAGCTTTAGTGAAGAGTTTGTCGATTTTTGCTCCAAAAGTAGATGTTTCCTTAGATATTAAAAGAGTCTGTTCGCTGATATACTCTAAAAATGACTGACGTACCTCATTACCTTCTTTGTTTTCGACGTTAGGGATAATGGTAATCTTAGAAAGCTGTGTTGTTGAGAGCTGTGTTTCGACATCGAAGGTGCGAATACTTTCTACTTCATTGCCAAAGAATTCAATGCGGTAAGGTTCGTTATTTGAGAAAGAAAAAACATCAACAATCCCCCCGCGTACTGAAAACTCGCCAGGTTCGGTTACAAAATCAGTACGATTGAAATTATAGGAGAAAAGCACTTCGTTCAAGAGTTCAATGGTTAGTTGGTCTCCTTTGCTAATCTTTAAGGTATTTTGCTCCAATTGCTTACGAGTGATAACTTTCTCGAAGAGCGCTTCGGGGTAGGAAACTACTATCAGAGGTTGCCCACTATTGCTCAGCCGATTAAGCACTTCAGCACGCAGTAACACGTTGGCATTATCGGTATCTTCAATTTGATACGGGCGGCGATAGCTATCAGGAAAGAAGAGTACTTGTTCGCCTACTAAGGTCTCTAAGTCGTTTAACAAATAGGCACTTTCTTCTTTGTCGGGCAAGAGCACCAATAGCGGACGCTTGGTATTAGTATAAACATTAGCTATGAGTAAGGACAGAGAAGCCCCTGCCAAACCATTGGCAACGGTATTATGATGTGCTTTAATTTCAGTTAATAAACTTTTATAAGTACTATTTTCTGCAAATAATTGTAATAACTCTTTCACAAATAGGGATTATGATTACAAAGTGCAAAGGTACGCATAAATTAGGAATTAACAACTAATTCATTACAGTTGTTATAAGCTATTTTTTGCATATACAAAAGTTCTTCCAAAACCTTATTGATATCTTTTTCAGGGAACGGCAATGCGATAAGGAGCTCATTGGGGGTTATAGGTTTAGACTTCAATAAACTCCAAACCGCTTTTTTAACCTCTTTTTTATCAACTTTAGAAGGAGGTAGTTTGGCAATACAATTTGAACATACTCCACAAGGCTTTTCGGATTTTTCACCGAAGTATTCTAAGAGCTGAATGTTGCGACAAGTATCCTCATTTTGAAGATAGCGGAATACTGCTTCTTGCAAGCTTAGCTTGGTGTGATTGTACTCTTTTAAGTTTTTAGAAATACTATTGATAGTGCGATCATCATCACGAGGCACATTAAAGACAATTTGAATATCAGAAGCTTCGTTTTTTAAGATAGCCATTCCATCGTTGTGCAAATGTTCTAAATTCTTGATGATATCACGATAGTCGAGCTCTGTGAGTTCAGTGATTTTTTCCATCTCCAAAGCTATAGGCTGACTGTAGATAAGAGGGTAAGACCTTATGAGATAGATAACAAGATTTTTTAGATAACGATGCGTTTGTAAATAAGTAATAAGCTGAGGGGCAGGTGCTGTAATATGCAAAGTAACCTTCTTGTAAAATTGCTGGCTGAGTGAAATAATAGACATTCGGTCTAACACCTGCAAACCATTATAGGACTTTATAGGCGATAGCTGATAACGCTTCCAGAAATCGGGGAAGAAGAAACTAAAAACCCCTTCTTGTCCTTCACCTATTGCTATTTGAAAATAAGCATTAAGTTTCGCATAAAGTAGCTTGAGAAAAGGAATGTCTACCAAGTAATCTTTTAGCAGTTTATTAGCATTCTCAACGTCGATTTTACCATAAAATAGGATAGCTTCGGCTGGATTACCATCGCGACCTGCGCGTCCAGCCTCTTGAAAATAGTCCTCTAAGGTTTGAGGTATATCCCAATGAATTACGAAACGCACATCAGGTTTGTCTATCCCCATTCCGAAAGCATTGGTAGCTACCATTACACGCACATCGTTGAGCAACCACATACTGAGCTTTTGATTCTTTTCTTCGGCAGGAAGACCTCCGTGAAAATAGGCTGCTGAGATACCGTGATTCTGCAATAGTTCAGCCAATTGTATGCAACCATTTCTGCTGCGCAAGTATACGATAGCACTTCCTTCGGTCTTTCTTAACAGTTGTAGTAACTCGTGCCATTTATCGGAAACCTTATACACTTTGTAAGCAATATTAGGGCGTGCTAAAGAAGTACTGATAACAGTAGCATTTTCTATACCTAAATGATGTAAGATATCTTGCTGTACTTGACGCGTTGCCGAAGCTGTGAGCGCCAATAATGGGACGTTAGGAAATTCTTCTTTCAGCCATTTACACTGTAAATAAGCAGGACGAAAATCTTTACCCCAATGTGATACACAATGTGCTTCGTCTATCACTATTAAGTTAATAGACATTGCTTTGAGATAAGAGCGCACCAATTCCTGTTGCAGACGTTCAGGGGACAGGTATAAGAATTTGTATTGCCCATAGAGAGCATTGTTTAGCAAGCGTTCCAACTCAGAGTAGGGGAGACCTCCCGATAACGATAGTGCACGTATTTCTCTATTTTTAAGCGCCTCTACTTGGTCTGTCATTAGGGCTACTAAGGGAGAAACAACTATACAGATGCCTTCTTTCATCATAGCAGGCACTTGAAAAGTAATAGACTTTCCTCCACCCGTAGGCAATAAGGCTAAGGTATCTTTTCCGGATAATACCGAGTTGATAACAGCTTCTTGAGAGTTGCGAAAACCATCGTACCCCCAATACTTTTTGAGTATGTACAGAGGTTCATTCTCCATAAATACTACTGCTTATAACCTTTGTATGCTGGACGCACCAATTGAGGAAAATCAATAAACGGATTACGGTTACCTTGTGCCTTTTCAATCACATTGTTACGCTGACGTTCAAAGTCAGAAACAGGGTCTTCGTCATTCCATTTTAGGAACATTTCAACACCTCCGGTACTAATTTCATTATTTAAAGGTTCGTGATAGCGTAAGTTTAAATACAATACCATTCGCGCTACATCGCCTTTCCATTCATCACCAGGATACCACGTTTTATTACTAAGTTTAGCATTGCCCTTTCCTTCAGTAAATGGATAGTTTCCTCTGCGAGAATTGACACTCTTATCACATACCCTTAGGTGATGTAAGTCTCCTTTGGCATTATTTTCTATTTTAGACTGAGGGTAGATATGCTCTGTATTAAAAGTAGTGGGACTATATCCTTTATTACCTTCGTACTCTTTCCAGAAACGTTCTTCTCCTGTATAAACCAGTACAACATTTTGGGGATTTTTAAGGCTTGCATCGGCTTTATAAAGATATTTATGGCGCTCACCATAGCCTAATTGATTTTTATGCTTACTAATAGTAAGAACTGCTAAATCATCATACAAAGCTGTCCCCGTTTTAGTGAAATCAAACCCTTTATAGTAAGTTTTTAACTCCTCGGGTACTGTAATCTTTACAGGAGGGATGGGCTCCTCAGTAGTGGGAGTAGTGGTGGTAGGAGGGTTAGGAGCAGGAGGTACAACAGGGAGAGGTTGTGCTTGGTCATCATTTTTGCAAGCTAACAAGAGCATTACGAATAATAAAACATAAATTCTTTTCATATGTATTTAATTTTTAGTTATTTGCTTACACGAAAAAGCTAACTTTAGCATTAGTAACGTTTTTCAATAGTACATTCTCATCTTGATGTGTAATATCAGTACTGAAAACAGACTGTTGCATTATACTTCTTTATTTCTTATTTTCATTAAATGATAGTGCAAAGGTACGAAGTAATTATTAAATAAGCAAATATTGATTAATGGTTAATGGTGAATGGTTAAATTAAGAAGGCTTATAAGATAAACGAACAACAGGCGAAGGAAGAGTGGGTCTACAGTGGCTCTACAGTGGCTCTAC
>NZ_KB291521.1:49318-102679 GCF_000318315.2 Capnocytophaga sp. oral taxon 324 str. F0483
TCTACAGTGGCTCTACAGTGGCTCTACAATGACTGAAAAGGGAATAAAAGACAGTACAAGCCACACGGGTAGATAGGGGAAAGAAAAGTGAAAAGCCCCCGAACCCCCGAAGGGGGACAAGCCTTAAAGAGAAATAGGTAAAGGCTATCAGTCTGAAAAACAAGACTTATTCGAAGATAGAGGGAAGTTAAAGTAAGCTTAAGAAAAACAAAAGACGGTATGAGTCGCACGAACAGATGAAGAATGAACGAAGAAAGAGCAATACTAAATCAAAGATAAGGCAAATCTAAGAGAGAGATAAAAAGAAGGTTATTAGTGGATTTCAACTTTTTCAAAGATTTAAAACTTTGGCAAAGTTTATACAAATGACGGTGCAAGCCGCACGGGTAGATAGGGAAAAGACGAAGAAAAATTAAGAATAAGAGGAGAATAAAGTGGAAATGAAAGAAAAAAAGAACGCATTTTGCGAATTTAATTCTCAATGGTATGTTGTTAATTGTTAATTAATCATTATCTTTGCCCCCAAAATAAGTACGTATATACGATTTGTTATAAAACAGACTCTTTAGATAAAATACATTTTTCATATATGAAATACAAACGAATTTTACTAAAACTCAGCGGGGAAGCCCTTATGGGAAGTCGCCAGTACGGCATTGACCCCGCACGTTTAAAAGAATACGCTGCCGAAATTAAGGAGGTAGTGAACCAAGGCGTGCAAGTGGCTATAGTAATTGGCGGGGGGAATATCTTCCGCGGGGTAGCTGGTGCTAGCAATGGTATGGATAGAGTGCAAGGCGACTATATGGGTATGCTGGCTACCGTTATCAACTCGCTTGCCCTACAAAGTGCCTTAGAAGACGAAGGACTTTTTAGCCGTTTGCAAACAGCTATCAAGATGGAAGCTATAGCCGAGCCTTTTATCAAACGCCGTGCAGTACGCCACTTAGAAAAAGGACGCGTAGTGATTTTTGGAGCGGGAACGGGTAATCCTTACTTTACGACCGATTCGGCAGCGGTACTTCGCGCTATCGAAATCAATGCCGATGTAATCCTTAAAGGTACTCGTGTAGATGGTATCTACAATGCCGACCCTGAAAAAGACCCTAATGCGGTGAAGTTCGACCATATCTCTTTTAATGAGTGTATTGATAAAAACCTTAAAGTGATGGATATGACGGCTTTTACCCTTAGCCAAGAAAACCATTTGCCTATCATCGTATTCGATATGAACAAAAAAGGCAACCTCGCTAAAGTAGTAGCAGGCGAAAACGTAGGAACGACAGTCAATGATTAATGGTTATATTGCGATGCTTCTTTAACAATTGAAGACTAACAACTAACAAATAATTAAAAACAATATACAATGAACGAAGAAATTAATATTATCTTAGAAACTACAAGCGAAGCGATGCAAGAGGCATTGCAACACTTAGATAAGGCTTTAGCCAATATCCGCGCTGGCAAGGCGAGTCCGCAAATGGTAAGTAGTGTAATGGTGGACTACTACGGTGCACAAACTCCCCTTAGTCAGGTAGCCAATGTATCAGCTCCCGACTCACGTACTATCTCTATTCAACCTTGGGAAAAGAAAATGATTCAGCCTATTGAGAAAGCTATCCAAATAGCTAATTTAGGCTTTAACCCAATGAACAATGGCGAAATGGTGATTATTACCGTACCACCACTTACCGAAGAACGCCGTAGAGAGCTGGTAAAACAAGCCAAAGGTGAAGGTGAAGACGCTAAAATAAGTGTGCGTAACGCCCGCCAAGACGCTAATAAAGAGATTAAAAAGGTAGAAGCTTCGGACGATGTGAAGAAAGAAGCTGAAGAACGTGTGCAAAAGCTCACCGACAAATACATCAAGAAAGTAGAAGAAGTATTAGCTGTAAAAGAAGCTGAGATCCTAAAAGTTTAGTTTAGGTAAGAGATAAGAGGTAAGAGGGTATAGGGTATAGTAATACAATAAGTAATAAGAAATGACAAACAACGAACAAGTAAAGGATTTAGTGAATCGCCTGGGTGCGTTAAGGAGGTATCTTTGACGTAGATGCTAAACGCATTGAAATAAGCAACGAAGAAGAAAAGACTTTTGCGCCTGATTTTTGGGATAATGCGAAAGAAGCTGAGAAAGTGATGCGCGAGCTTCGCACTAAAAAGAAATGGGTGGAAGACTATGAGGAAGCCGAAAATCTTACCTCGGATATAGAAGTACTACTTGACTTTTTTAAAGAAGGCGAAGCTACCGCGGAAGATGTAGACCACCAATACACCCAAGCCTTACACGCTATTGAAGCATTGGAGTTTCGCAATATGCTTTCGGACGAGGGCGATACGATGAGTGCCGTATTGCAAATTACGGCAGGGGCAGGTGGTACTGAAAGCTGTGACTGGGCATCGATGCTACTGCGTATGTACACAATGTGGTGCAATAACCAAAAATATAAGGTAAAAACACTTAACTTCCAAGAAGGTGATGTGGCAGGAGTAAAAACTGTTACCATAGAGATTGAAGGCGAATACGCTTTTGGCTACCTAAAAGGTGAAAATGGCGTACACCGATTGGTACGTATCTCACCTTTTGATAGTAATGCTAAACGCCATACTTCTTTTGCCTCGGTATACGTGTATCCTTTGGTAGATGATACTATTGAAATAGACATTAATCCCGCTGATATTACCTTTGAGACGATGCGCTCCAGTGGTGCTGGCGGGCAGAATGTAAACAAGGTAGAGACAGCTGTACGTTTGCGTCACCACCCTACGGGTATCATTATTGAGAATTCCGAGACCCGCAGTCAGCTGGATAATAAGAACAAGGCGTTGCAACTACTCAAATCGCAGTTGTATGAGATAGAGCTCAAAAAGCGTCAAGCCAAGCGCGATGAGATAGAGGCTGGAAAGATGAAGATAGAATGGGGCTCACAAATACGCAACTATGTAATGCACCCCTACAAACTTGTGAAAGACGTGCGCACCAATTACGAATCTACTGATGTAGATAGCGTAATGAACGGTGAATTAGATGAGTTTCTCAAAGCCTACCTAATGCTTATGGGTACGAGTCGTACGGGCGATTTGTAATAGTTAATGATTAATGGTTAGTGGTTAATACTTTTGGAATATGGGGGTAATGAATGATAATAAAATAGTAGTTTATCAGGTGCTTACAAGGCTTTTTGGCAATACTAATACCACTAATAAACCTTGGGGGACGATAGAAGAGAACGGTGTAGGTAAGTTTGCTGACTTTACTACAAAAGCTCTTGAAGAACTCAAAACATTAGGTGTAACACATATTTGGTTTACGGGGGTGCTACACCACGCCCTTACTACCGACTATACGGCTTATGGCATCAGCAACGACTTTCCCGCAGTGGTAAAAGGTCGTGCGGGTTCGCCTTATGCCATTAAGGATTACTACACTGTAAACCCCGACCTTGCCGATGACCCTACACAACGCTTGGAGGAATGGGAAGCTCTCATTGCCCGTACCCACCAATGCGGACTGAAAGTAATAATGGACATAGTGCCTAACCACGTGGCGCGTCGGTATGAGAGTATAGCCAAGCCTGAAGGCACACACGGTTTTGGTGAAGACGATGATACCACCGTACAATATGCAGTAAATAACAATTTCTATTACAATCCTAATGAAGCTTTTCAGTTGCCTGAGGGTATTTATGGTGAGTATCACGAGTTTCCTGCTAAATGGACTGGCAATGGGGCACGCACTTCTAAACCCGACCGCAATGACTGGTATGAAACGGTAAAACTCAACTACGGGGTACGTCCTGACGGCACTAAGGATTTTGCTGAACTACCTGCAAGCTTTGAAAATGAAGATACTGAAGCACATTACCACTTTTGGGCTGATAAAACAGTACCCGACACTTGGAGAAAATTTAAAGATATAGCCTTGTATTGGCTCGGGAAAGGAGTAGACGGCTTCCGTTATGATATGGCTGAAATGGTGCCAGTGGAGTTCTGGAGTTATCTCAATTCGGCTATTAAGCACCAAAATCCAAAGGCATTTTTATTGGCTGAAGTGTACAATCCTAATGAATATCGTCCTTATCTGCATTTAGGCAAGATGGACTATCTATACGACAAAGTGCAACTTTACGACACTTTGCGCAATATTGTGACTCACGGACACAGCACTGATGCCATTGTGGCTATACAAAGCAGTCTTGCTGATATTGCACATCGTATGTTACACTTCTTGGAGAACCACGACGAACAGCGCATAGCCTCGCCTGAGTTTGCGGGATATGCTGAAAAAGCTAAACCAGCGATGACAGTCTCTACGTTTATTAGCGAGTCGCCAGTGATGCTGTATTTTGGTCAAGAAGTAGGGGAGAAAGCAGCGGAAGTAGCAGGATTTGGTAGTCCGTCGCGCACGTCTATATTTGATTATATAGGCGTTCCTGCACACCAACGCTGGTTGAATAATAAGCACTTTGACGGCGGTCAGTTATCAGAGGCAGAACGTTCTTTACGCAATTTCTACCAGCGATTGCTCAACTTAAAAGTGAATGGGGCTTATATTGATTTGCATCAATACAATCGGCAGCATACTGAGTATTACAATGATAGGGTGTACAGTTTTGCAAGAGGCAATGAGGACGAACAGTGGGTGATTGTGAGCAACTTTAGTGAGCACGACTACTTTGGTTTTGACTTGCAGTTGCCAGCTTACTTGTTGGGTAGTTGGTTTTTAAACGATGGTACTTATACGCTTACCGATGCTCTTTACAATGAAAAACACACTACCTTACAGATTGTAAACGGCAAAGGAAGATTGCGAGTAGATATAGCGCCTTTGGAGTCTTTGATATTCAAAATTAGCAAATTAGTAGATTCGTAAATTATGAACATTCATTTTATAGTAGCTCCCAGTACGCATTTGCGTCCGTTAATGGCTGAGCTACACAAAAGACATCATATCACTACACTCCCCGAAGAGATGACGGCTACAATTGATTACGTGGTGGTAGACCCGCATCTTTCTCATACACACCCAGACTTATTACAAGCGCAACACTTAGGACTTAATATTCTATCGCCTACCTCTTTTCTATACAAATACTTTAAACACAAAACTCGTGTAGTGATTACAGGTAACAAGGGAAGAAAAGAAGTATTGGCAAAGGTGCTTCACACTATGGATTTTTGTAATCAACCAGTGAGCTACTACTTTGAAAGTCCTATCGAAGGGAAGCAAGTGCATTTTGCTGATACTGAATTTGTGCTTATAGAAGGCAATGAAGAGGGAGCTATGTTGCATCCCACAGTCGCTCTTATCAGCGATATGATAGAAGAAAATAAAGATATTTATAAACAATTTATAGAAGGAATAACCAAAGGAGGAATACTCATTTACAATGAAGAAGACCTGTTATTAAATGAGTTAGTAGGGAATAATGAGAGTCCTATTCGCAAGATGGAGTATGGTACCCCTGCGTTTGAAACTCATAATGGTGAGACTTACCTCATTACCCCCGAGGGCGAATTGCCCTTGGGTGAAACAAGTGCTGAACAATTGGGCTATATAGAAGCAGCCAAATGGGTATGCCAGAATATGGGCATAGACGAAGCCGACTTTTATGAGGCAATGGCAAGTATTTAATAAGATAATAATTAAAAATTTAGATATATGAAGTTTTATTTTTCACTCATAGTTTTAGCTTTAAGCTTTTTTACAGCTTGTAATTCGAGCAATCAAATAAGTAAAGATGAGGTATCTAACCTTATTGCTGATTATTTAGAAGAGAACCCTTTATTTGAGACAGGGAAATTTAATACCAATAAGCAGAAGTTAGACAGTACTAAAGACAAAGATTTGCTAATTACTATACAGGAATTAGCAGATGAAGGGCTTATTGATATTAATAATGAGAAAAGTAGGAAGAGATGGTTTTCAAAGGATAGCGTATATATAATCTCTCCTACTCTTACTAAAGAAGCACTCCCTTACCTTGTGAAACAGAACAAGAACAGTGCTAATGTTAAAACAATCATTTATAAATTAAATGATAAAGGAATTACTATTGAGAAGAACTCAGAAAAGGTGGTTATTTGTAATGTAGTATTAGATAAAGAGAAAACACCTTTTTATAATTTTGGTAAAGACCCGTATCCTAATACAACCTTTATTACTCAGAAGTTTAAATTGAAATACAATGAGAAAAATGGCTGGAAGATTATAAAGAAATAAACTTATGAAGAACGTAACTATACTTGGTTTGGCACAAGCATTATTAAGCCTTATATCTGGGGTTTTAATATCCAAAATGTCGTTTATAGGGAAAATAGGTATAAGTACAATGTACCGTGAGTATACCATTTTCAAAACTTGGTGGAAAACGGCTCTTTTATTATTGGTAATACAGTTAGTACTTATTGCTGTATTACAACTGTTTAGAACAAAAGTAAGCGTATTGTTTAGTAGATTATTAGCCTTTTTACTTATTGTTTTAGGGGGAATAGGAGCTTACTTTACTTATATTGACTTCACAACTACTTCACATAAAATGATGAAGTTGAGCTTTCATTTAGGGTTTTATCTGTTTTGGGTAGGGTGGTTTATCACTTGCTTTTATTATTTGTTGTTCAAGAAGAAGAAAAAAGAGGATAATATTCAGCAAGATATCTTATTTGCCGATACAGAAGCGGGAAAAGATGTTCCCTAAGACCTCATCATTGCTTACAGCTCCTGTAATAGTACCTAAATGATAGAGAGCTTCGCGGATATCGATAGCTAATAGGTCACCTGAAAGTTGTAATTGTAATCCTTGCTCTATTCTTTCAATACTTTGTAAGGTATTGTGTAGAGCTTCGTAGTGGCGGATATTAGTAATAATAGTTGCTTTACCTGTATTATTAAGACTTTGAGCATAGTGAGAGAGAAAATCTTTAAGGGCTAAAATATTGTTTCCTTCTTTAGCTGATATTCTCAGTAGTGTATCGGTATAGCCTTTCAAGGATTGTAAAATCTCATTATCAAAAGAAGTTATATTACTTTCTGTTGATAAGTCAGTTTTGTTGTGTAATAGTACAAATTTAGTTCCTTCGCGGTAATTTTCTTTTACAAAAGAGATAATCTCTTGGGCAGAACTATCTTTTACATCGAATAAGTAGAGCACAATAGAGGCTTTTTCTATCTTTTCTTTAGCTTTTTGTACACCTATAGCCTCGATTTGGTCTTGAGTATCACGAATTCCTGCGGTATCAATAAAACGAAAAGCAATGCCTCCTATATGAAGTGTTTCTTCAATAGTATCGCGGGTAGTACCTGCAATATCCGATACAATAGCGCGTTCTTCGTTCAGAAGGGCATTTAATAAAGTAGATTTGCCCGCATTAGGCTTGCCTACAATAGCCACAGGAATACCATTTTTTAGTACATTACCTACTGAAAATGATTGTAAGAGAGATAAAACAGTGGTTTTAATAGTGCTCAAAAGCGCTTTAAACTGAGTTCTATCGGCGAACTCTACATCTTCTTCCGAAAAGTCTAATTCAAGTTCTATTAATGAGGTAAAGTTTAATAATTCTTGTCGTAATCCTTCTATCTCAGAAGTAAAACCACCTCGCATTTGTTGTAATGCTACCTGATGAGAAGCCTTACTATCGGAGGCAATCAAATCGGCAACGGCTTCCGCTTGATTGAGCGCTAATTTACCATTGAGAAAAGCACGTTTGGTAAACTCCCCAGCATCGGCTAAACGAGCTCCTTTTGCCAAACACAACTTGATAACTTCTTCTACGATATAATTACTTCCGTGACACGAAAACTCAACTACGGGCTCACCTGTATAAGATTTAGTTCCTTTGAAAATAGTAGCCAAACACTCGTCGATTACTTGGTCTTTACTTTCGAGAGTTCCTAAATGAACTGTATGTGACGGAGCTTCAAGTAAAGATTTTCGGCTATAAGGTTTGAACATCGAGTCGGCAATGGCAATAGCTTCTTTTCCCGATAGGCGAATTACAGCAATAGCACCGACCCCTGAAGCAGTTGCCAAAGCTACAATCGTATCATTTATATATAACGAATTATCTCTCTTCATTCTATGTTATTGAAAATTGGTGCAAATGTAGTGATTTTTTCATTACTATCAATCTACTAATTTTCAAAAACCTCAAAGCGATTATCTTCATAAAAGAAAATAATTCGTTTAATATGCTTATTAGTGGGTAATGGTAAAGCTTTTGTCTCTATTTGCTTTTCTTTTATTGCAACAGAAGGTGGAGCAGGAGTAGGGGCTTGCATTTCTATTTCGGGAATATCACTGAAAAGGTCAGGTTGTTGCGTTTTTTTAACACTGGCAAGTTCTTTATCTTCCTTACGAGGGAAACTTCCTTTTCCTTGTGTAATCCAATACATATCTACTTCAGGAAATTTTTCGATGAGCTTTAGGATAAAATCCAAGCTCGGTTTGTTGCGTTCTGATAAGAGATGAGAAATCCCTGAACGCTGAATCTCTAAGCTATCAGCAAAGGCTGCAGCATTTAAACCGTAATAATCCATCACTTGTTGTAAGCGAATGGCAAAGTCTGATGTGTTTAACATTGTAACGTTTATTTATTTTTCTAAGAATGCACAAATGTAAATCAATATTTTGAGATATACAAGTATAAACAAGGATATTTTTTATCACATTAAAGTATTTATTTATGTTTACAATGTAAATTATTCGTTTATAGTATTATACAAAACCACTATAAGAATAATCTATAGGTATAATCATTATGAAAATGGTATTTCAGAATAGGAGGGAAAGCCTTTTTATAGAGCATAATAATCGTTGATTAGTATATTTAGTATAGTTGATAGTTTTACAATTGTAAATACTAAGTGATACAAATGTAACGCTTAAATATAAGGAAACTTTTACTTTATTACAGGTTGTACTTTAATGAATATTTATTACTTTTGCTTTTAAATATTAATATACAGATGAAAAAACAGCTTTCTGGACGTTATATCACTTATCCGATGATAGCCCCACTTTTAGATAAATACCCTTTTGAGGAGGTAATATCCTTAGGTACTTCAGTTAAAGGGACACTTATTAACTTGTACAGAGTAGGGAAAGGTCATAAAAAGATACTTATGTGGTCGCAAATGCACGGTAATGAATCAACTACTACCAAAGCGCTTTTTGATGTTTTAAACGAGCTTAAAACAGCTGATTTCTTATCGAAATTAAGTGTTTATTGCATTCCTATGCTTAATCCCGACGGTGCTGAAGTGTTTACACGTGTAAATCATAACGGCGTAGACCTTAACCGTGATGCCGATGAACTTACACAACCTGAGAGTAAGTGTTTACGGAAAGCTTATGAACTTGTACAGCCCGATTATTGCTTTAATCTGCACGACCAGCGCACTATTTTCAGTGTAGGACAGACACCTTTGCCAGCTACAGTTTCTTTCTTAGCACCTGCTTATAACGAAGAGCGCAGTATTAATGAAGTACGGCAGAAGGCAATGGAAGTGATTGTAGTAATGAATAACACTTTACAGCACCATATACCTAATCAGGTAGCGCGTTTTGACGATAGTTTTAATATCAATTGTACGGGAGATAAGTATACACAATTAGGTACGCCCACTATTCTTTTTGAAGCAGGGCACTTTTCTGATGATTACAATCGTGAACAAACGAGAGTATATATTGCTATGGCTATATTTAGAGCTCTACAATATATAGCCACTAGTAACGTTACAAATGTGAACTGTAAAGATTACTTCAGTATACCTGAAAACGATAAATGTTTTTACGATATTATTTTAAGAGACGACACTCACTGTGGTAATGATGTAGGAGTTCTTTATAAGGAAGTTTTGGAGAATGAACAAATCTCGTTTGTGCCTTATATTGCTGAGATAGGTGATTTATCTAAAAAATACGGACATAAAGAAGATGTTTTATCGAAGTTTATAAGTTCAGCCATTGATAAAGATTATATTAAAAATCACTTAGATTTATCGACATTGAAAATAGATTAATGGTGAATGGTTAATGATTAAAGGTTAATTAGATGGGGCTTATAAGAAACTTATAGGATAGATGAACAATGAGTGGGTCTACAGTGGGTCTACAGTGGGTCTACAGTGGCTCTACAGTGGCTCTACAGTGGGTCTACAGTGGGTCTACAGTGGCTCTACAGTGGCTCTACAGTGGGTCTACAACGAACAAAAGACGAACGATGAACGAAGGAACAACGAACCTAAGTAGAAGGAAAGTTGAAGCTAAGGCAGAGATAAAAAAAAGGTTATAGGTAGACTTCAACTTAAAAAGTACGTTGCAATTTGGAATATACAAAAAAACATTGTTACTTTGCGCTTTTAAAAAAAAGAACTCATAAACTTAATGTAGATGGCAAAATATAGATTAGATGAAATGGATCTTAAGATATTGGATATTCTTATAGAAGATGCACGAAAACCCTATATAGATGTTGCTAAGGCACTTGATATATCGTCGGGGACAGTGAATGTACGGATAAGAAAAATGGAAGAATTGGGGATTATAAAAAGTTCTGCCATTTCATTAGATTACGAGAGAATGGGATATACTTTTATTGCTTATGTGGGTATCTTTTTGGAGCGCAATCATCAAGCTGAGTATGTTTTGGAACAATTAGAGGCTATCCCGTTTGTAACAGAGGCACACATTACTTCAGGGAAATACAATCTGTTTTGTAAAATTAGGACAAAGGGGGTGAAACACGCTAAGGAAGTTATTTATATGATAGACGACATTCAAGGTGTGTCGCGCTCAGAGACAATGATATCGATGGAAGAGGCTTTTAACGATAAGAGTCGTTTGCTTCATAAAGCTTTCCGAGAATTGGATTTATATGATTTTTTAACTACTAAATAAGAACTTTTTAAAAGGGCTATCTGAATGAAAAATCGGGTAGCTCTTTTTGTTTATACAGAAAATTGAGTAATTTTGTTGCGCAAAAACTGAAATACTATGAATGAGAAAATACAAGCACTCATAAGCAATTACATTCGTTTCTTACAAGAAAAGCCTTCTAATCCTGATGAAGTGTACAAATGGCAGGCAATAGAACATTTTGAGCAGCATTGGGATATTAATGCCCCTGATTTTTACGAAATGTTTAAAGAGGCTTTTCGGAAAAAGGATAATTTAGTAGATTACCGTCCTTTTGGTATATTGGAAGCGTTAGGAGAAAACTATCCAACGAAATTAAAGGAATTGTTGGGTATTGTTTATGGGGCTGATGATTTCTATACCAAATTGGGAAAATGCAGGACTTTCACTGAAAATGTTATTGATGACTTAAAAGAGAAAAGCAATACAAATTTTAGTACAAAAATTGATGAGCGCACTCTTTCTTTTTTACTAACGCTGAAATTCCCTAATGAGTATACTTTTTATAAAAGGGATATTTATACTAAGTTATGTGAGTATTTAGGAGAAGTTTCTCGAAAAGAGCGCAAATACGAGCATTTTATTGAGTTGCTTACCGAAATCACGACTTATTTTAACAATCCTGAGTTAAAACAACTCACGAGCAACTTTATTCCACAAGGTTTTGATGAACCTTTGCTATTGGCTCAGGATATTGTGTACCAGAATATGACAATTTCTTCAGAAAAAGCATTTAGAAACGTATTGGATAAGATTCCTAAGCATTGGGCTTCTGTTTTCTTTTACAAATTAGGAAATATTATAGAGGATTTAGCATTAGAAGATACCGAAAATCAAGTGTTCAGTGTTAGATTAGATGAAAAATCACTTCGTTATCACATAGGGAAGAGGATTTGTTTAAGTGTAAGTCCCAAAGAATTTCTTTTTATTACAGGAAGGGAAGTAGATATCCCAAAACTGAGAAGGGAAGAGTTTGAAAGACCTAACAATGCTTTTCTTTATTATCAGGGAACCCCACAACATATTGAAACATATTACTCTGATATCAAAAATGCTGTCAAAGAAGAGATAGCACTTGATAAGGAAACTTATCCTAAAAGTTATGATAATAGCTATTTCAGGGAATATGTTTTTGAAAAGAAATACAAAGTAGAATTTGAAACCATAGAAAGTAATATGACAAATCAAGCGATTAAGCCTACGATTATTGACCTACTACATTACAAACACCAAATCATCTTACAAGGTCCTCCAGGTACAGGTAAAACCCGTGAAGCTAAGCGTATTGCCAAACAGCTATTAGGTTTGAATGACAATGATAGCTTAGAGGGTAATGAGCAGTTTAAACTGATTCAGTTTCACCCCAGTTACTCTTACGAAGATTTTGTAAGGGGTATTGTTGCCAAGCCTAATGAAGAGGGAGACGGGATTGTCTATACAGCTGAAAATAAAGTGTTAGCCAAGTTTGCAGAGGAAGCTTTAAAAGCATTCCAAGAACCTATTAAATGGGAAAATTTTAGAGATTTTCTTGAAAAAGAAAAGAAAGAAGGGCGAGAAGTTTATTTTGATGAAGGGAAAGAACTTAAATATAATTTTATACAAAATAACGAATTGCGATATTTAAGTCGAGGTAATCATAATTTAGCAGGTATTCCTATTGAAGAATTTTGTCAAAGAAATTTAAATGATAAATTCGATAGTTTTTATAAAAACTATCACAAATGGGGCTGGAAGTTTATAACTGACTATTTCATAAAATGGGCTAATGATTTCAAAAGGAAGAAATCTTATTTTCTTGTAATTGATGAAATCAACCGTGCGAACCTTTCAACAGTATTGGGGGAACTCATCTATGCCTTGGAATATCGCGGGGAATCCGTGGAGAGTATGTATGCTATCGATGATGACAATAGTTTCACACTACCGCCTAATCTCTACATCATCGGTACAATGAATACGGCTGACCGCTCGGTAGGGCATATAGATTATGCCATTCGTCGGCGCTTTGCTTTTGTGAATGTGTTGCCTAAGGAGTTAGAAGGGAATTTTGATAAAAACTTGTTTAAAGCAGTAAGTAAGCTCTTTATTGAGAACTATGATGAATATATTAACAATACAGATACTGAATTAAAACGTGCCAAAACCTTATCACCTGAATTTAAACCAGAAGATGTGTGGCTTGGACAGTCGTATTTTATTCAGAAAAAATATAGCGATGGAAAAGATGTGCCTATGTCTATTCGTTGGGAATACGAAATCAAGCCCATTCTATTGGAATACATAAAAGATGGGATACTCATAGATAATATAAAGATTGAAGAACAAATGCAAGAAATTAAAACATTGGTCTATGAAAATAACCCTTCTTGAACATCAACCCTATAACATCAAAAAAGAAGAGGGAAGCATTTACTTTGAAGCAATACCTAAGATTTGTCCGTATGTATTGAAGAAAGATAAATGGGGAAATCCTATATATCCTTTTGAAATTAGTCGAACAAATGAGGAAGAAGTGTGTTTGCAGGCAGGCTATTACGTGGGAGCTTTGTGGTTGGTAAAACATCACAAATTCGTATATATAGAGCCTAAAATGAATAAAAAACAGATTGTTGAAGGCTTACCTACCCAAGAGGAAGAATGGGCAGAAATCGACTACCTAAAAATGCTTCTCAGCATTACAGCGCTCGACCCCAAACATACACAAAATCTTATCAAAATCTATTGGGACGAACCGCTAATTGCCATCGAACAGCAAAAAGACACGCTCACGCCTTTCCTAATGGTACAATTCCTATTGCTACTGAAGCGTATTGTGCGCAAAGGACTTAAAAAATCG
This sequence comes from Capnocytophaga sp. oral taxon 324 str. F0483, assembly GCF_000318315.2. Taxonomy (NCBI): domain Bacteria; kingdom Pseudomonadati; phylum Bacteroidota; class Flavobacteriia; order Flavobacteriales; family Flavobacteriaceae; genus Capnocytophaga; species Capnocytophaga sp. oral taxon 324. The sequence continues at coordinate 63,074 of NZ_KB291521.1, forward strand.
TACTACACGGTGGAGGAGAATCTTAATAACCGCATCAAAGGCAAGATACAGTTAGGTAAACACCTCAAACAAAATGTTTTTAAGAACAAACTCACAGCTCACGTATGTAGGTATCAAGAGTTTGGAATGGATAGCCTCGAAAATCGCTTTTTGAAGAAAGTTTTGCAGTTTATCATCAGCTTTAAGAATACACACTCTAATTACTTTGCAGGCAATGACGAGTCTATTCGAGAACTTATTACGTATTGTAGTCCGCATTTTGAGTTGATTTCAGAAGAACTTGACGTAGAAAACCTTAAAAAACTCACTACCAATCCTTTTTTTAAAGAATATGAGGAAGCTATTCGCATCGGAAAGCAGATTTTGAAGCGTTTTTCGTATAATATCACTGAAACAACCCAACAAAAAGTGGCTATTCCGCCTTTTTGGATAGATATGCCCAAACTTTTTGAGTTATATGTATACAAAAAACTACAAGAACAGTTCGGCAGTAGGGGAGAGGTACACTATCATTTTACGGGTGATTACACTGAGTTAGATTTCTTGCTCAACACTCCAGAATACAAAATGGTGATTGATGCCAAATACAAAACTGTTTATGAAGATAGTAGAGTGATAGACGACATTCGTCAGGTGAGTGGCTATGCGCGTTTAGAAGCAGTCTACAATGAGTTTAAAATAGAAGAAAATAAATTGATAGATTGTCTTATCGTCTATCCCTCATTCGAACAAAATACCAATTTAAACATCGCAAATAAAAAGGAGATATATCAGTACAGAAATATCTATAAATTAAGTGTTTCTGTTCCATTAATCATTAACAATTAATCATTTATCATTAAAAAAATATGTCACAATTCTACAATAGTATCGCTGAGAAATACGATGCTATCTTTCCGCTATCGCCTGTACATAAAGTCTTTTTCGCTGCCGAAGTGCACGGAAAGACAGTTCTTGATGTAGGAGCGGGTACGGGCAACCTTACCGCCTATCTGCGCGCACAGGGCTATGATGTTACGGCTATCGACCTCAGTAAGGCACTTATTGTTCAGGCTACTGCCAAGGGTATTGAAGTGCAAGAGCTTAATATGCTTGCTATCGATACTTTACCTATGTTCGATACCATTATCAACATTGGGAACACACTTCCACATTTGAATAATAAAGACGAAGTGCAAACTTTTCTTAAAAAAGCTTATAACCAACTCACGCAAGGAGGCAAACTTATCTTGCAAATGGTAAACTTTGAGAAGTATTTTGCCCAGAAAGAAGGTAATTTTCTCGGTAACCTGCCTCTAATAGAGAACGAAAAAGTAAAGTTTGAGCGTTCTTATCACTTAAACCACGAAGGGAAGATAGTTTTTGAGACAGTTTTGGACGAAACTATCGCTAATGAAGAGCTTTTACAGCCTATTTTTTCCCAAGAACTCACCCAATGGCTCTCTCAAATAGGTTTTAAAGACCTTAAACTATACGGTAACTTCAAAAAAGAACCTTTTAATCCTGAAACTTCAATGGCGCTTATTGTAATAGCTCAGAAGTAACTTCTCTATACAATTGCTATTATTTTCATATCTCACAAATATTCCGTACTTTTGCACTTTAAAACAATACATTATGGCACGATTAGGAATGCTTTACGCCATTACTGATGAAGCGTTAGAACAATTAAAAGCGCAAAATATAGACAAGATGTACGATTATATGCTTGAAGAAATAGAAGAAGAACTGTTTAATACTCCTGAAGGCTTTGAGATTAACAAAGCGTGGGAAGGAGTCCAGTTTTGTCTTGGGAAAGGCACGTGGAATGAAGAAAACAAAGTACCTTACAATGTTGTTTTCGGTGGGGAACTGATTTTAGACCACAATGACTATGTTATTTCGCTCAAAAAGCCCGAAGTTATCAAAGATATTGTGGCTTATCTGGAAACCAATAACCTACAAGAGACCATTAAGAACAATTTTGATAAAATCCCCAAAGAGGAATATACTCTCCCAAAAGATGAGGATAATCTTACATTTCTTTTAGACTGGAGCGAAGGACTTTTAGAGTTCTATAAAAACGCTTTAGACAAAGAGCTCAATGTTATCTTTACCGTAGATATTTAATAAAACGTTAAAACATTATTTTATGGAAACAATAACTTTTCAAACAAATGTAAAAGCAATAGATTTTCCTATTATAGAGGAAATATTGAAAAAGTTTAAAGCCACAGACATTAGAATCATCAAAGAAGAAAAAAAAGATGATACAGAAATGGCGGAGAAAGAGTTCTTTGCAAAAATAGACCGCTCTATGAAAAGCAAAAGAACTAAAGTTACTATAGAAGAACTTAGAGCTAAATATTTGTAATAATGGAAGAATTAGAAACGTATTCTTTGGAAGAAACAGAGGTTTTTTCTGAAGATATGGCAAAGCATATAAGTTCAGGACAGAAAAAAATTGTTGAGAGAATACTTAACCTTATCGAAGAAATAAAGCAACACCCGACAACAGGAAAGGGAGAACGCCTTATATATTCTCGGCGTATCAATGACAAGCATAGGCTTGTTTATGAAATCTTTGAAGAAAAAAAGTTAGTGGTCTTAGCGACTGCTTATGGTCATTACAAAAACAAATAGTCATTTATCATTAAACATTAATCATTAACAATGTTATCAGTATCCAATTTATCCGTACAATTCGGCAAGCGCGTCCTCTTCGATGAGGTAAACGTAACCTTTACACAAGGCAACTGCTACGGCATCATCGGTGCCAATGGAGCAGGCAAATCTACCTTCCTCAAAATCCTTTCTGGTAAGCAAGAACCTACTTCGGGGCGAGTTATCCTCGAACCGGGCAAGCGTATGTCGGTGCTCGAACAAGACCACTACGCTTATGACGATTACACTGTGCTCGACACGGTGATTATGGGCAACAAAGTCCTCTCCAAAGTCAAAAAAGAGATGGACGACCTCTATGCCGACTATTCCGATGAGCACGCCGAACGCATTGGTGAGCTACAAATACAGTTTGATGAAATGAACGGATGGAATGCCGAGAGTGATGCCGCTGCACTGCTTTCCAATTTAGGCATTACCGAAGATATGCACTACACTATGATGTCCGAAATGGACGGCAAGCTCAAGGTGCGGGTACTTTTGGCACAAGCCCTCTTTGGCAACCCCGATGTACTCATAATGGACGAGCCTACGAACGACCTCGACTTCGAGACTATCAGCTGGTTGGAGAACTTTTTGGCAAACTATGACAATACGGTGATTGTAGTCTCTCACGACCGACACTTCCTCGATGCTGTTTGTACCCATATCTCCGATATAGACTTCGGAAAAATCAATCATTATTCTGGTAACTATACTTTCTGGTACGAAAGTAGTCAGTTGGCAGCCCGTCAGCGTGCGCAACAGAACAAAAAAGCGGAAGAGAAAGCCAAAGAATTGCAGGAATTTATTGCGCGCTTTAGTGCCAACGTGGCAAAATCAAAGCAGGCAACCTCTCGTAAGAAGATGTTGGAAAAACTCAATATCGAGGAAATCAAACCGTCCTCTCGTCGTTACCCTGCCATCATTTTCGAACGTGACCGCGAGGCTGGCGACCAAATCCTACACGTGGAAAACCTCGCCGCGTCTATCGACGGACAGGTATTGTTTAAGAATGTAGACATCAATCTAGCCAAAGACGACAAAGTAGCGGTGATTTCTAAGGATTCGCGCGCCACCACTGCCTTTTATGAGATTCTCAACGGCAATCTCAAGCCCGATGCGGGTACTTTTGCGTGGGGTATCACCACCTCGCAGTCTTACCTGCCCGTGGATAACTCCGATTTCTTCACTCAAGACCTTTCCTTGGTGGATTGGTTGCGCCAATGGGCAAAAACAGAGGAAGAGCGCGAGGAAGTATACGTGCGCGGGTTCTTGGGCAAGATGCTTTTCAGTGGTGAGGAAGCCCTCAAAAACTGCAAAGTGCTCTCAGGAGGCGAGAAAGTGCGCTGTATGCTCAGCCGTATGATGATGTTGCGCGCCAATGTGCTTATGCTCAACGAACCTACCAACCATTTGGATTTGGAGAGCATCACCGCCTTCAACAACTCGCTGAAAAACTTCAAAGGCACCGTGCTTTTCACCACCCACGACCACGAATTTTCACAAACTGTCGCCAATCGTATCATCGAGCTCACCCCTAGTGGCATTATCGACCGCTATATGACCTTTGATGAATATATGGACGACAAAAATATTCAAGAATTAAGGGAGAAAATGTATAAACAATGATTAACGGTTAATGATTAATGGTTAATCACAACACTTTGGCAAAGGTATTTGCATAAAAAGGTGATAAAAATGAACTTTGCCAGAGTGTTTTTGATAGGAAATTATAATTTAATACAAATTTTTACTTTACAAATTAACTAAAAAAGAATAAACAATCATTAAACAATCTGATTTACAAAAAAAATATCAAGAATGTAGACAAAATATGTCTAATTATTTTCTTGAATATTATTTTAAAGAAAAAATTTCTCAGATAGAAAAAGAGGGAAGATTTAAAATGTTTAACAATCCTACACTTATGAATAAGTGGGGAGAAGCAGACTCTAATTACTTTGAAAAAAGTAGGGATATTGTCTCTAAGGGATATATATATAATGAAAGTGAAGAAGAGAAAAGAAGAAAAAAGGAAATAGAGCACATAAATTTATATTGTGGATATAGTGATACTGTTATCAATAATTGGCTTAGCGATAATAGTGCCTTTTGTTTTGATAAAAGTATAAAAGATAGCCTAGATAATATAATTAATAGTTCTATAATTAAAGATGATATAATTGTTGTTAGAAGAATTTATCAAGCATTAAAAGTAAAAGATAAAAAAGTAGGAGATGTATTAGTAGATAAAGCTTTTCTAAGTACTTCTTTAAATATAAACTATAGACTGAATTATCAAAGTGAAGAAGAAAAATTCAATAATGAAGCACTTTGTATTATAAAAGTTCCTAAAGGTACAAATGGAGTGTATATACAAAATGCTTTAGAAAAAGGAAAAAGAAGAGATGAATATGAAATCCTTTTCAATAGAGAAACACAATTAGAAATTGAATACAAGAAAAGGATTTTCAATAATTATTTGTTGGTTTTAAAAATGATTAGAAACTAGTATATTATGAATGTAGAAGAACTAATTTTAAAAGGAGAGAATTTAAAAGAAAGTATATATTACGTTCCTTCTCCTGAAGGAACAATAAGACTTTTTTCTGAATACAAGAGCCGAAATAATGTTGAATATCAAAATTGGATTTCATCAGTTAAAAGATTTATTAGAAATAAAGATGAAAATGAGTTTAATGAAATAAAAAATACTTTTAAAAAAATACACCCAGAAAATCACACAGAAATACTTGCTACACTAAGGGCTATTAAAGAAATTCCTAATGAACCTAAAAAGGAAGTTATAAAGCAAGAAAAAGGTATTCACATTAATATCACAAATCAAAATCAAGAAACAAATATAAATATTAATCTAATAATTAAAGCATTCCAAGATGAGTTGAATGGTAAGCAACAAAATGAAATACAATCTATTATAGATGATAAGGAACTTGAACCAGAGAAAAAGAAATCTAAAATAATTGAGACTTTAAAGAAGTTTGGCAGTGATGTAGCTTCTAATATATTAGCTAATATATTGACTAATCCAAGCTTTTTTGGCTTTTAATGTTTATTTTAAAAGTAGGAAGAATGTAATTTTAACCCCGTAGAACAAAAAATAAAGTCCGTAGAATACAAATTTAACTTGGTAGAATCCAAAATCAACCCCGTAGAACGCAATATTAACTCGGTAGAAACCAAAATCAAGTCTGTAGGACACAATATAAAGTCCGTAGGGCGCAATATAAACTAGAAATTTACTAAAATTATTTGTTTAACCATTAAAAAAGTTTAGAAAATGGCAACAAGATTTATTTCATTCGAAAAATTCAAGAATTATTCCTTCATTTTTGAGAATATTTCCAAGAATGATGTCCTAAAAAAGGAATTAGCTGAGTACGGCTATGGCGAAAAAGAAATCGCACAAGGCAAAGCCCTATACGATACCGCCGCCAAGATGTACGAAACCAATAAGCGTGAGACCTCCGAGGAAGCTCTCGCCTATAACGAGTTCTCCAAAAAGCTCGAAGCCTTTAAAAACATTTACGCTACCGACCGCAAAAAGGCTAAAATTATCTACAAAGAGGAGCCTAAAATCCTTACCGCCCTCCACATCAAGGGTATGACGCCTTTGCGTACCAATAAGCTCCTTGAAGACATCGAGGCGTTCTACAAAGAGCTCAAAGCCAAACCCGATTTGCTCACCCCACTCAACAAACTTAAAATTACTGCTGAGCATATCGAAACCCAGCTCACCACCCTCGCCGATGTGAAGCAAGCCGAAGCCGCTTACATCCTCGAAAAAGGCGAAAGTCAGCAGGCTACTAAGGACAAAGACGCCGCTTTTGCCACCTTCGAGAAGTGGGTACGCGAGTTTTACGCCATCGCTAAAATCGCTTTGGAAGACAAACCCCAACTTTTAGAGAGTATCGGCAAGTTTGTAAGGAGTTAGAAGAGAATTCATTAAGAACTATTTAAATACAAAAAAAATGACAAAGAATATTACTATTTGGGTCTTTAGCGTATTGTTTTTACTGATTACTTGCGCGGGTATCAAAGATTTTTATCAAACAATGACCTACGATGAAGTTTATATTGGTAGTCATTTTGGGGCAGGAGGTCTGATTTATTTCAAAGATTATCCTTTATTATTAGCTGTTCTATTTGGTATTACGGTATTCTTACCTCCTATAAGTGTTGTTACGGTGCTATTTTTTCGCAAGAAGGTAGCTACTTCTATGATGATGTATGTGCTTATAGCAATGGTATTTTTATACGTTTATACCTTTTGCTTTCGCAATCGTTGGCAATTATTAGGAGAACAAACCTCTATATTTGATATAGTAATCTTAGGGCTCTATCTTTTATACTACTTATACCTTTTGTTGCTAAAGAGGAAACATATCATTAAGTAATACAAATTTACACTTGGGATCACACTTTGGAAGACAAACCCCAACTTTTAGAGAGTATCGGCAAGTTTGTAAGAAGTTAAAGAGAATTTATTAAAAACAAATTAAATACAAAGAAAATGAAAATCATAGGAATTAGTGTACGCACTACCAATCAGAACGGACAAGCGATGCAAGACATCGGGAACCTTTGGCAACGCTTTTTTAGCGAGCAAATTTTGGAAAAAATACCTAATAAGGTAAGCGATGCTATTTATAGCATCTACACCGATTACCAAAAGGACTATACCGAGCCTTACACTTGTATAATAGGAGTGGAAGTAACCTCGCTCAGCACGATTCCCGACGGTTTAGAAGGTAGGGAATTTCCTGAGCAAATCTTTCAAAAGTTTGTAGCCAAAGGCGCAATGCCTCAGGCAGTAGGGGCGATGTGGCAACATATCTGGGACAACGACGCCACGCTCAATCGCACTTATATATATGACTATGAGCGCTACACCGAGAAGTCTCAGCAAGGTGATAACTCCGAAGTAGATATTTTTATAGGCGTAAAAGAGAACAAATAGCGAACTTAAAAATAGAGGATTGCCAACAAACCTCTTAACTAAAATGATGTTACCAGAAGAAGAAAACTACGCGGTTACCAAATTCGAATTGATGCTCAAAGAGAATAACATTCTCTTTTTCGACGTTGATGAATTTGAAGAAATCGTAGAATATTACTTAGAATACGGACGCATTAGCAAAGCGAAACGTGCCTTGGAAATCGGTTTGTCACAACACCCCAATGCTTCATCACTTAAATTGCTAAATGCAGAACAATTGGTGTTTGAAGACCGCTTAGAAGAGGCTTCAGAACTCCTCAATGAACTGTTGCTCATAGAGCCTATGAATGCTGAAGTGCACGTGCAACAGGCTAATCTGTACTCTAAAATGAACAAACATCATCGCGCTATTGAGTTGTTACAATACGCCATCACACTTACCGATGACGTTTCGAATATCTATGCCTTAATGGCAATGGAATACCTCTATACGGAGGATTATACCAATGCCAAAAAGTATTTTACCAAATGTTTGAAAGAAGACCCTCAGGATTATACCGCGCTCCAACAGTTGGTGTTCTGCTATGAGGTGTTGGGAGAAGTGCAAGAGGCAACCGACTTTCTAAACACTTACTTAGACCAAAATCCTTATTGTGAAGTTGCTTGGTATTACCTCGGTAAGCTGTATTTATCCATTACCGACCATAAAAATGCCTTGCGTTGTTTTGATTTTGCTATCATCAGCGACGATACTTTCACGGGGGCTTATTTCGAGAAAGCTCGTGTGCTCGAAATGATGGAAGATTATGAAAAAGCTATCGAAAACTATAAGATTACTCTTACCTTAGACGATCCTTCGGCTTTGGCTTATCTGCACATTGGGCGTTGTTATGAGAAAATGCGTAACGATGCCAAGGCAGAAGAGTATTATTTCAGGGCTACACACGAAGACCCTCAGCTCGATAAGGCTTGGATTACCTTAGCCGACTTTCATTACTTGCGTCATAATCACGCTAAGGCTCTAAAATACATTAAAAAGGTACTTACTTTTGAATCTAATGAGCCTTATTATTGGCGCCGTTATGCCGAGCTGAATTATTATCACTTTCAGAACCTAAAAGAAGCAGAATATGGCTATCGGAAAGCGGTACAAAACGGCGATTATTCCTATACTACCCTCATCGAATGGATTGACCTACTGTTGCTCTCTCAAAAATACCGAGAAGCCTTATCTATCATTGCCGATATAGTGCAAATCTACCCGCACGAGCTGGAGAATTACTATCGTATTGCTTTGGCTTATTACGGATTAGACGATTTAGAGGAGGCTACTCATTATTACCACTTAGGCTTACAACACGCACCCGAATGGCAGTCGTTTTTTGAACACAAATTCAACTTTAAAATACAATAGTTTATGGGGATAGTGCTCCGTCAATCGTTTAAGAATGTGGTGGCTACCTATTTAGGGTTTGCCATAGGGGCACTGAACACCCTTTTCTTGTTTACTTACTTCCTCTCCAAAGCTCAGTACGGATTAGTGAGTTATGTTACTTCCACTGCCACCATTCTGTCCCCTCTTATCGCCTTTGGAGTGAACAATACCTTGGTGCGTTATTATACCGCTTATCGAGATAAGAAAGAGCAAGCGCAATTCAACCTGATGCTTTGCTTTTTGCCTTTGCTCATCATTGTGCCTGCCACCTTTGTCGGGGTAATTGGGTACGAACAGATTGCACAATGGCTTTCGGCTAAAAACGAAGAAGTGCGCGATTACGTTTTTCTCATCTTCCTCACTTCCGTAGCGATGGCTTACTTTGAAATTGCTTATGCGTGGACGCGCGTACAACTAAAAACCGTCTTTGGCAATTTCCTTAAAGAGGTATTCCATAGGGTAGGGGTGATGCTCCTGCTATTAGCCATTTATTTCCAGCTCATCGACTTTCACCAATTGATATGGGGCGTATTTTGGGTATATGCCTTGCGTATGCTCTTGATGTTCGTTTTCGCTTTCTATGTCCGCCGACCGCAATTTGCTTGGGGGTTACCTAAAAACAAGAAAGAAGTCTTTTTGTACAGTCTTTTTGTGATTTTATCGGGGTCGGTAGCTTCTGTATTGATGGATATTGATAAGTTTATGCTGAACCAATACTTGCCTATTGGTGAGATTGCCGTTTACAATGTAGCCATTTTTACAGCTACGGTGATTGCCATTCCGTATAGGAGTATGTACCAGATTGTGAGTCCGCTGACGGCACAATTTATGAATCAAAGCAAGCCAAAAGAGCTATCCGACCTATATAAACGCAGCACCGTGAATACTTATTTTGTGAGTATGGTAATTTGTGTGCTTATCATCGTGAACGCCCAGCAGTGTTATGCCCTATTGCCCGATAAGGATTACAGCACAGGTCTCACGGTGCTTGTCATAATATCAGTAGTAAAGCTATCGGACGCCTTAGTGGGCTTCAACAATGCGGTATTGCTCAATTCACCTTACTATCGTACCGTACTGTTTTTGGGTGTTTTTTTGGTCATAGGCACTGTTTTAATGAATATGTGGCTCATACCGCTTTACGGCATCAATGGTGCAGGATTAGCAACCCTAATCGCTTTTAGTTCATATAACCTACTCAAGTCGGTTTTTGTGTATCGCAAATACAACTTACAGCCTTTTTATAAAGAAACGTTACAGACCACCCTCTTTGGTATTATAGCCATAGGAGGTTTCTTCTTTTGGGATTTTCCGTTTCACCCTCTTGTAAATATCAGCTTAAAATCATTACTCGTGGGGGGAGTCAGTGTATTTTTTCTTCTTAAATTGGGAATTTCGGAGGAGTTAATAAAGCTTATTCGCCGATTTAGTAATTAGTAAATTAGTCCTTGTATTCGCTTTTCGTATAGAGTAGACCCACTGTAGAGCCACTGTAGAGCCACTGTAGAGCCACTGTAGGTTCGTTCTTCTTTCATTTATTGTTCGGTGAAACTCTATGCTAAGTATGTTTGTATAATTGTTATGAATTTGTTCATCATAAAAGATATCCCAAAATATCTTTGTATATGATACTTTTTTCTGTATCTTTGTCGTTGGATTTTAGTAACCCTAAAATGTACTAAAAAAATAAATGTAATATGCATCCACGTATCAAAAACATTCTTGAAAATTACACTTATCCTATTATCAAATCTATTACTTACCCTAATGGTGATATGCTTGTTTTGGAGGGACAATGGATTAAAGAGAAGTATCACCTAAGAATTTTGTGTAAATCGTCCTTAGATAGTTATTTTTCTTATAACGAAGAGGATTATGTCTCTAATCTCTATCCGAAAATTATGGTAGAGAATGCCCAATATAAAATTTATGGAGGTGAATGTAGTTGGGAAGGAGATGGTTTTATTTACATTATCAATAAAGAAAAAGGGAAACTTTTATGGTTTTTGTTTTTGGATAATAGCGAGTATTTTAAGGAAGCCTATTTTGAGGATACAAACCATATAATCGCTCGTTCTGAACTTGGCTTACGACTAAGAATTCCTATTAATAAACCTGAAAAACTAAGTGTAATAAAATGACTTTAGAAGAGATAAAAGCAATTGTCTATTACATTCAAGGCTTACAAGCCCTTTGGAAAGAAGGCTATAATGCTAAAAAAGTAGGAGATTATACTTCCAATTTTATATGCAAAGACTTCAGAGACTATAATACCACAAATGAGCTGTGGGAGGTTATCAATGAGTTACGGCTTATGGGAGAAGGAGAAGAATGGGAAAAAACCAAAGAAGAAGTAGAAGCTCTCATTCAAGAGAAATTAGGAATTAGTATTTGCGAACCTATCAGTATACTTTCTTACACAACTAACTTGTTTATAAAGCAACTTACCAATGATTTCTTAACCGATTCACTAGTTTTATCATTTATTGAACAGATAAAAGAGCTTATTACTTATCAAGAATATACTTTGGCATTGGAAAACTTACTGAAAAGCCTTTTGGAAAAATGTATTTTTATTCCAAGAGATACTTTAGCTATTTTGGATAACATAGAAGATACTCAAATTCAGCGATTACAACAAGCATTATGGGGAGTGTAAAACGAAAATTTTTCTAATTATTTTTGATGTTTTTTGTAAAATGCATAAATTATCTATATCTTTGCAGAAAACCATATTATTATGAACAAAAAAAGAAATATTAAGCAAAAAATTAACTTATTCATAGGTTCTATTGGAGCCTTTATAGGAGTAATGGTATTTATAGCCTATATTCCTCAAATTATAGCAAACTTAGAGGGGCATAAAGCGCAACCTTGGCAACCATTGTTTGCAGCAGGGTCTTGTCTTATCTGGGTGGTGTATGGCTGGACAAAAGAACCTAAGCCAGATTATATTCTCATTATTCCCAATTTTGTAGGAGTGGTTTTAGGATTTTTAACTTTTATTACTTCTCTTTAAATACATTGAGTTATAGGATATATTTCAATTAAAACAAAGAAAGTAAAATATAAATAAATCCATCAATAAAAAACTATCGTTTTTCTTTGGTGGATTATTCTTTTTTTATACCTTTGTCATTCGTTTGTTAAATAGCAAATAACTTTTTAAACTTACCAAAATATTATGTCTAAAGAATTAGAAAATGTAATGACCAATCACTTTGAAAAAAAACACCTTATCGCTTTGATATGTATAGTGATTGTAACCGCTGTAGTGTGGAATTTACCTACTGAGGTGTTTCATATTAGCGGACTAACGGTGGTACATCAGCGAATTATCGCTATTTTTGTGTTTGCCACTCTTATGTGGATTAGTGAGGCTATCCCTTCGTGGGCTACTTCGCTGGGTATCATCACCCTAATGTGTTTAACGGTTTCTAACCACAGTCTGTTCTTCTTTAAAGGAGAAGAGAACGAGATTTTCGGAAAACTACTCAGCAGTAAAGAGATTATGGCTACCTTTGCCAACCCTGTAATTATACTCTTTTTAGGTGGTTTTTTCTTGGCTATTGCCGCCACCAAATCGGGGTTAGACGTCTTGCTTGCCAAGAATTTGATACGTCCGTTTGGGAATAGAAGCGAGAATGTGTTATTGGGTTTCCTGCTCATTACGGGTATTTTCTCAATGTTTGTGAGCAATACTGCTACGGCAGCTATGATGCTCACTTTCCTTACACCTGTTTTTGCAGCATTGCCTGCAAGTGGCAAAGGACGTACCGCACTCACGATGAGTATCCCGATTGCTGCTAACTTGGGCGGTATGGCTACCCCTATTGGTACACCCCCTAACGCTATTGCTCTACAAGCTCTTAATGACCCAAAAGGACTGAATATGGGCGTTGATTTTGGCGAATGGATGTCGTTTATGTTCCCATTGGTACTTTTGTTACTCTTCATCTCGTGGCGACTTATATTAAAATTCTTCCCTTTTACTCAAAAAACAATTAACTTACATATTCTAGGAAAAGTACACCAAGGTTGGCGTATGTGGGTAGTTAGTGGCACTTTTATCATTACCATTCTTTTATGGCTACTCCCCAGTGAATTAACGGGTATTGATGCCAATACCGTTGCCTTAGTACCAATGGGTATTTTTGCAGCAACAGGTGTGATTACTGCCAAAGACCTACAGTCCATCAATTGGAGCGTTATCTGGATGGTAGCGGGAGGATTTGCTTTAGGTTTAGGTATCAATGAATCGGGCTTAGCCGAACTTGCTATTGATACCATACCCTTTGGGTCGTGGTCGCCTATAATAGTATTGATTGCCTCAGGACTTATTTGTTATATTCTCAGTAACTTTATTTCCAATACCGCTGCGGCAGCCTTGTTAATTCCTATTTTGGTAACTATTTGTCAAGGAATGGGAGAAAACCTAAGCGCGATAGGCGGTACTTCTACGGTGATTATTGGGATAGCTTTGGCAGCATCATCAGCGATGTGCTTGCCTATTTCTACCCCTCCAAATGCCATTGCGTACTCTACAGGCTTAGTTAAACAAAACGATATGCTGAAAGTGGGGCTTATCGTAGGGCTTATCAGTATGGTGATAGGGTACCTTGTTTTATTTATTGTAGGAGAAACACATCTCTTAGGCTAATATGAAGAACATTATCATAACAGGTACCAGCAGAGGCATAGGCTTTGCGCTGGTACAACAGTTGGCTGCGGAAGGGCATAATATTTTAGCCCTTTCGCGGCATACTGCTTCTATAGAGGCACTGCAATTGCCTAATGTGCATTGTTTCCCTTTTGATATTACAAAAACAGAAGACCTACAAACCGTAGTCACTTATTTGCAACAATGGCAGTGCGTGGATATACTCATTCATAACGCAGGAAAACTCATCAACAAACCCTTTGAACAACTTACTAAAACTGACTTTTTAGAAGTGTACAAGGTAAATGTATTCGGAGTGGCGCAACTCACACAAAAAGTATTGCCTTTTATGAGGAATGGCTCGCACGTGGTAAGTATCAGCAGTATGGGAGGGGTACAAGGGAGTTTGAAGTTTAGCGGTTTGGCAGCTTATAGTTCATCTAAAAGTGCTCTTATTACCTTATCGGAGCTCTTAGCCGAAGAATACAAAGAGCGCGGTATCATCTTCAACACTTTAGCTTTAGGTGCGGTACAGACCGAGATGCTCACTGAAGCCTTCCCTGATTATAAAGCTAATATTACCCCACAGCAAATGGCACGCTACATTGCCGATTTTGCCGTTAATGGTAGTAAGGTATTCAATGGAAAAGTAGTACAAGTAGCCAATACAACTCCATAAAACAATTAAAAACTAACGACTAATAAACTAAAATATGTACATCATTATTTTAACGTATCAAAAAGACCTTTCAGAGGTTGAAAAACATTTAGAAGCACATCGCGCTTATTTAGATATGCATTATGCTTCAGGACATTTTGTTGCTTCAGGAGCACAAGTACCCCGTGTAGGTGGTATAATTTTGTGCAAAGCAGGTAGTAGGGGAGAGGTAGAGGATATCATTGCTCAAGACCCTTTTTATCAGCACCAAATAGCAACCTACCAGGTCATTGAGTTTACTCCTACCAAATTCTCTGAGGAGTTCGGTAAGGTACTCTCTTAAAACCACAATTAACAAGTGAAAATTATTTTTCTAACAGCCCTTACTTTCTCAATCTTAATACTCCTGCTTTATTACCTAATTCAGCAGTCTAAAAAGCCTTCGGGTTTTGTAGGTGTAATAATGATGAAACTTTTTAATCGTGTTTATATACCAATGGTACAATGGGCATTAGGATTTTATAAACCGTCAGAAGCTCCACGAAAAATATTAGATATAGGGGTAGGAAATGGCAAATCAACTGTCCTACTCACTGAATATTTTCCTCATAGTGAAGTTTGGGGAATTGAAATATCCGAAATCGCTATTAAGGAAGCAAAGAAGCTTCATACAAGGGCTATCTTTCAGTTAGAGGACATTCAGCATAACTCATTTGGTGATAAAACTTTTGATTTGATAACTGCTTTTCAAACACACTTCCATTGGCAAGACCTCAAAGAGGCTTTTTTGGAAGTCAAACGCATACTCTCAGACAAAGGTATTTTTCTCATTGCTTGTGAATATGCAAAGATTAGTTATTACCTTCCTAAGCTAAAAAGGACAGAAGATTTTAGTCAATTTTTAAACTCAGTAGGACTATCCTTAATACAAGAAGAAAGAATGCAAGGTTGGGTGTTTTACAAGTTAATAACAACTGAATATAAGTAACTTATAATAAAAATATAAACTTTTTATTTAACATATATTCTATAAAGTATCTGTTTAGTATGTATATAAATATGAAAATAATCTAATAATCAGTATATTAACTACCAATTTAAACAAAAGTAACAAGCATTTATTACGCTTACTAATGCTTTCGTTTTCGTTGTGATACTTATACTTTAGCTTTAAAATGTTTTAATAAAATATTAATAACCAATATTTTAATATAATAATTATATATGAGTAAAAATATAGTCTCTACTACCAAGAGGAAACGCAAGGCAAATCGCTCCAAAAAGGTAGGTTTGCCTGCCGGTAGTCTGGTGTATTTCGGTAATAAAGAGAAGCCTCTCAATATAGAAGTCTTTGCCTATAACGAGCATTCTTGTGAGGTAAAGAAAGTCTCTTCGGCTGAGGAAGCCCTTAAATTTATAATCGATAGCCGTATCACGTGGGTGAATGTAAACGGCTTAAACAATATCGAGGAAGTAAAAAAGTTAGGTGCTTATACTCATTTAGATAACCTATTTTTGGAAGACGTACTCGATACCGAACACCGACCTAAAGTAGAAATCCTCGATGAACATATTCTTGTGATCATTAAAATGCTGTACTACGGCAAAGATAAGCAACTCATTTCAGAGCACTTAGCATTATTATTGGGCAAAAATTACCTCATCACTTTTCAAGAAAGTGAAGACGAAGACGTGTTTGACCCCGTACGCAAACGTTTGCAAAACGCCGATAGCAGTCTGCGCAAACGCCCCGCTGACTATTTGCTATTCGGACTCTTAGATGCTATTGTAGACAACTATTTTGTGATTTTGGATAAAGTAAGCGATAAGATTGAGACCATTGAAGATGATATTATTATTCACCCTCGTGAAGATATGATTTCCGAAATCCAGCTGCTGAGAAAGAGTGCTATCTTTTTGCAAAAATCAATTACGCCCTCGCGTGAGGTAGTAAACAAGATTGAGAAAACCCCTCATCATCTTATCGACATCGATACTAAGCATTATTTCCGTGACCTTCACGACCACACAGTGCAAATTGTCGAAACACTCAGTACCTACCGCGATATCCTTTGGGGGCTTACGGATACTTATATGGGGGCAATGAGTAACAAGATGAACAACATTATGCGCTTGCTCACCCTTATTTCTACTATATTTATTCCGCTCACTTTTATTGTGGGGGTATACGGTATGAATTTCAAGTATATGCCTGAATTAGAAGTATGGTGGGCATATCCGTTAGTATGGTTGGTGATGATAGGTATTTCAGTAACAATGATTTTCTACTTCAAACGCAAAAAATGGCTTTGATTTTTGTAAAAATGCACTATCTTTGCGCGCTATGAATTTGTTAGACGAGAATGTACAACGCTTTATCAGGGAATACGAGGGGACAACTACAACATTGCTCCTCAAGAAACTTGTATTCAATGGCATTTCTAACAAAGAATTAGCACAACAGATTGAAGGCAGGCGTACAGCAGCTAAAAAACTTCCTTTTTTGCTTACTACGGAAGGTATATTGTTCCCTCCAACACTTAATTTAGAGCAAACCTCCTCCGAGGCAACCGCTCAGTACAAGGCACAAGGCTTGCACGGAGAACGTTTTTTAGATCTTACTTGTGGGTTCGCTATTGATGCATTTTTTCTTTCAGAAAAGTTTAAAGAAGTTACGTTGGTAGAACAAAATAAGGAACTTCTCAGTAAAGTAGAACATAATTGGCAGGTTCTAGGACGCAAGGCCACATTTATAAATGGAAGCACAGAAGCTTTTTTGAAAGCCACAACAGCACATTACAACCTTATTTATCTCGATCCTGCCCGTAGAGACATACTCAAACAAAAGAAGTTTCTCTTAGAAGACCTCTCACCTAATATCTTAGAGTTACAGTCTATACTATTGCAAAAAGCAGATAAAGTACTTACCAAACTATCACCTATGATAGACGTTAGTTATCTGTTGCATACGCTACCCAAGATAACACATATTCATTTGGTAGCCTTGCGCAATGAAGTAAAGGAGGTATTGGTAGTACAAGAACCTAAAAAAGAAACGCAAGTACAAATATATTGTGTGAATTTGGAGACTGAAGAGCCTACTTTGCAATTTACAGAAGAAGCGTTGCATAGTTCTCAAGTAGTGTATAGTGCGCCTAAACAATACTTGTATATTCCTAATAATGCTTTGTTGAAATCAGGCGCTTTTAACTATATAGCGCAGTATTTTGAGGTAGAGAAGTTGGACGTAAATACCCATCTATACACTTCCGAAGAGCTAAAAAAGCCCTTTGCCGGACGTGTTTTGCAGGTAACTCCTATTAATCTTAAAGAGTTAAAAAAAGGTAGTAAATATTGTATTCTCTCTAAAAACTATCCGTTATCGGTAGCAGAAATTAAAAAGAAATACCATATCGTGGAAGGTGGTAATGAATATCTTATCTTTACCCGTTCCGTTGAGGGGTTGGTCGTACTTTTAGGGAAGGTAATCGAGTGAGAAAGTTTTTTCTTTTGAGGTAAAAATGCTTAGTAAACGATAGTTGTATACTAGGAGTAATCAAGCGAATTGGTTTGCTATCCGTAGGATAAACTGACTTGTTATTAAAAATTCCCGATAAGGCTACAGTCCAATCATCTTTCAGATATACAAACGAAAAGCGCGTCACAGAAGTAGGATAAACCTTAATGTTCAGCTGTTGCAGTATGTCCATTTGGTTACCAAAATTCAGCCCACCGATAAACGCCCCTGTAAGTAACCAGTGTTTGCCAGCTACCCACGAATAGCCATAGCCCACGTGAAAACCTATTTGGAAATTCTCAAAAGCCTCGCTACTCACATTCTCTGTTTTAGCATCAGGCTCTATGCGATGCCAATAGAAACCACTGCCAAAAAGCAAACTCCCCGCCGATTTCACTTGGCGTTCGCTTTGCTCAAAGGCAGCTCGCGCCGAGAACTTGTCTGCACGCCATACGTAAGTGCTTTCTACACCTATTTGCTGGGTAGAAAGGGTAGGGAAGAGGGTGTAATTCCCTTTACCTCTATCGATATAAAATCCTGTATAGTCTTGATAATAAGCATCTATAAGTATGCGTTTACCATATTTATGTGCTTGTATATCAATACTGCGAGTTTTTAGATTTGTTTCATTTTTTAGTCGGAATAAGTTCTGTGCATAAAGTACGTTAAGCCCTAATATCTTGCGCAAACCTATTCCAACTCCTAAACTAAATGGGTAGTTGGGTGAATAAGCCTCTTTCCCTTGCGTAAGTATGAGCATTTTGGTAGGAGTATATGCTCTGAGCCATATTTCTTGCGGATAAGGTTGAATGTAGGTAGTATCCCGCTCTTGTGCAAAGAACGAAAGGCAACCTCCCCACAAAAAAATCAATAATAAGGCTCGTAAATTCATTATAATATATAAAAACGGGTGCAAAAGTAATACATTTTTAGCAACTATGAAAATCATACTCAAATACTTTTCCTCACTTAGTGAGTTGCAACAACAACAATTTGCAGAGCTCAAACCGCTGTACGAAAAGTGGAATGCTCAAATAAACGTCATCTCACGCAAAGATATAGACGATTTCTACGAGCGGCACGTGTTGCATAGTTTGGCTATTGCTAAGCGCATTCAGTTCGTCGATGGCACAGTACTATTAGATGTCGGTACTGGTGGAGGCTTTCCTGGCATACCTTTGGCTATAATGTTTCCTAACTGTCAGTTTACATTGGTCGATTCTATCGGAAAGAAAATAAAAGTAGTACAAGAAGTAGTAAAAGCTTTAAGGCTCACCAATGTAACGGCTATGCAGATAAGAGCCGAAGAACTAAAAGATACTTACGACTTTGTGGTAAGTCGTGCCGTTACTCAAATGAAGGACTTTGTGCCTTGGGTAAAAGGAAAGTTCAAGAAGACTTCTAAAAACGACCTCCCTAATGGTATTCTTTACTTAAAAGGCGGTGACCTTACTGAGGAGTTAGCACCTTTCCCTAAGGCAGAACTGACTGATATCAGTAGTTATTACGATGAACCTTTCTTTGAGACTAAGAAAATAGTGTATTTAAAGGGATAAAATATTAGAACCAAATCATAGAAAAGGCTGTCTAAAACGACAGCCTTTTTTATGATTTAAATTTTCTTAAGTTGTTGTTGCATCATCTTTATTTGGTCGCTCATCAAGTTTTGCTTATCTAGCTTTTTAGCCTCAGTGAGGAGCTCCTGTGCTTCGCGTTTTTTCCGCTTTTGCATCATAATACCTGCCAAACTCAATTTTGCCATCGCTACGTCATAACTCATCGTAAGTCCCAATTGTAGAGCTTTACGAAAGTATTTTTCTGCTTGAGTAAGGTTCTTTTGCGAGTAGATAATACCGTACATATAGTTGTAATAGCCTTGTTGTTTGCGGAGTAAAGCTGTCTGAGGGTCTGCTATTTTGCCGAGCCATTTTTCCATTCCTGCAAAGTCTTGCTTGCGCAAACGTAAGAATGTGAGAAGTATAAATTCGTTCCGAAAATAGAGTAAAATAGGAATAAGAGAAAGCAAAATAAGCGCTATACCATTTCCTATATTCCCCTGTGTGAACTGATATACCGCCCACGCTATGATAAGCACGGCTATAACTATCTTTAAATATTTGTTCTGTAAATATTTCATTTCTGTTTTTGTTTTAAAAGTTTGCAAAGGTAGTAATTCTTCTTGAATAATGCTAATATTTAATCCTTTTTTTCAACAAAGAGACTTTCGGGGTATTCTATATGAGTGAGATATAACCCACAAGCGGGAACCGATGCTCCTGCTTTACTGCGTTTCTTACTGAGGATAATATCTTCAAAATCTGTAAGCGAAAGTTTTTGTAAGCCTACATCTATAAGTGTTCCTACAATCGCCCGTACCATATTGCGCAAGAAACGGTCGGCAGTAATAGTAAAAATGAGTTGGTTCTCCACCTTATCCCAATGCGCTTCGTATATTTTGCAATTATATGTCTTTACATCGGTATGTGTTTTAGAGAAGCACTGAAAATCAGTATAATCAAAAAATATTTGAGCCGCTTCATTCATAAGCGCTACATTTAACGGAAGAGTAAATGCCATCGCATAATCGTAAGCAAAAGCATCTTTTTGAGTGCTAATATGGTACTGATAAGTGCGTTTCAAAGCGTCAAAACGGGCGTGGGCATTAGGCTGTACTTCATATATATGATGAACAGCTATATCTTTTGGAAGAAAAGCATTTAACTTGTGAACCAGATTAGCGGGCAACGCTTCTGTCACATCAAAGTGAGCATACATCTGCAAAGCGTGCACACCACTATCAGTGCGACCTGCACCCACAACTTCTATAGGCGTTCGCAAAAGAGTAGAAAGAGCCTTCTGTAAAACTTCTTGCACTGAAATAGCTTTGGGCTGGGATTGCCAACCGTAATAGTTTTTACCAAAGAAAGAAAGTTCTATAAAATAACGCATTTTTATCTTTATAAAAAGTAAAAGGTAACAGAGCATAACTCTGTTACCTTTTAACGAACATCTTATACTAAATTATTATTCACCCAATAGTTTTTTAACACGTTGGAAGTTAGCACTGTCGCTCAAAGCTCCATAAATGCTCTTTAGTTGTTCCAAGATATTTTTATCGTTGCCATTAGCTTTCACGTAGCTTTCTAATACTTCAGCAGCTTTTTTAAACAAAGCTTCTTTTTGGTCTCTAAGTTCATTGAATTTCTTAGTATCAGCAGCCGAATTGCCTAATGAATTCATTTGCTCAACCAAAGCATTACCTTCATTAATGTAAGTAGTCGAAAGGTTCAAAGTAGCATCAGCATATTTAGGTTTAATTTTAAGGGCTTGTTCAAAAGCTTTACGAGCCTCTATATTGTTACCTTGTTGCATATTGATAACCCCGATATTGTAGTGAAGGTCAGCATTATTAGGATCAAGCTGTGCAGCTTCTTGCATTAGTTGTTTAAATTTTTCTTTATTGTCTAATTGCAAGTAAACATTTGCTTCAGCGAGAATGATGTTAGCATCTTTAGGATAAGCTTTTCTTGCTTCAGCAAAAGCTTTTAGCGCCTCATCAGTCTTGTTTTGTTCTACGTAAATAAAGGCAATATTTTTCACGATATCAGCACGTTTTGAAGGCGTTTTTTCATTTCTAGCTTTTTCGTGAGTACCTGCTTTTACCATCAAATCACGCTGATTTTTATCAGGGAAAGTTTCCTCTTTTTTAGTTTGCTTATTAGTAGCCAAATAAAGTGTTTCAGCACCGTCATAACCTAAGTCTTTCAACTCTTTATAAAGTTTCACAGCGTTGTCATAATCTTTATTTTCAACCGATACTACTGCCGCATTGTACAAAAATACAGTATCACGCGGACTGAGGCGGTATACTTGTTCAAAAGCAACCGAAGCATTCTTGTAGTTTTTACGCTCGTAATTGTCTTGTGCTTGCTTAGCTGCAATATTAATAGCCTCATCAGCCAAAGTTTGCAACTGGTTTGAGTATTTGCCTTTACCTCCTTCTAATTGTCTTACTTTGGCAAAAGCTGAAGAAGCCGCTTGCAACGAAGCCAATACATTTTCATTTTTCTTGGCAGCCTCCACATTCACTTGTGCTTCCAAGAAATAGAACTGAGGTGCAAATTCAGTACCCTCAATAGAACCTTTAATGGAATTTAATCCGCTTTTGGCAGTTGTTAAATCTCCTTTACGGATTTGTTTTTCAATCTCTTTGAGTTCTTTTTTTTGTCCGAACGCCACTGCCGAAATCAGTAAGGCAGCAGCCATTAATAATGGTTTTCTCATATTGTTTTGCAATTTTAACGCAGTTTTTTGTTTTATGTACTAATTTGAAGTCGCAAATGTAGCACTTTATTTTTAAAGCACCAAATATTATCAACTTTTTATTTAGCAACAAAACTTGTGCCAACCGCATTCTTCTGACAATTAGTTCGTTGAAGTTCCTCGAAAGTTATATCTCTCTATTTTCAATTCTCATAAACGTTCCTCAAAAGTTACTCACACTAAAAATTGCATTTTTTTCGCCAAAATCACGTTTTTATGATTTTTTTCTCAATAACGTAAATACCTCTTTCTATTAATTGAGATTCAACTTAGTAACCTCCTTCCTTCGTCTTTCCTTCGTCTTACCTTCGCTCTTCCTTCGGTTAAGATACATCTAAAAGGTAAGATAGGTATATTTTATATCTAACTGATATATAAACAATTATTATTTTTAATTCACTAAAAGATGAAAAAGAATTTTATTGTCTTATTTTTAAAAAAAATATGCTCTATTTTAGAAATTTTAGCATTTTTTTCTCAGCTTCTCCAAAGTCATATAGTGCTTGCATTAATCAACCTTCATTCTCTTTTAATTTTGAAATCAATTTTGTTTAATTTCTGGCAAGTAGTCTCACTGTAAAAAGAATACTTTTCACGTATGATATTAATGTGAGTCCTATATATTTACAATACTGATTATTAGTCTCCTTTGCGGTATACACTTTGCCAAAGTTTAAACTTTGGCAAAGTTGAAGTCTTAAAATAATCATTTCACAAGGCATATCCTTAATTCTCTTTTAATTTTGAAAGCAATTTGTTTAATTTCTGGCACGTAGTCTCACTGTAAAAAGAATACTTTTCACCTATTTATATTATTGTTTTTCATTAACAATAAAATTTATAAAGTATTACTATTGTATTTCCGATTATTATTTGTATCTTTGCCCTCAAATAAAATCTTATGAAGAAATTAACTTTAATCGCATTCCTTTTAATTGTCTTTTCTTGTAAGACAAACCCTTTTACAGGAAAGAGTACCCTTAACTTTATGCCTAATAGTCAGGTATTTCCGATGGCTTTTAGTGAGTATTCCACCTTTTTAAAATCTAATAAGGTAGTGAAAAACACAAATGATGCCGCTATGGTGAAACGCGTAGGCGAACGCATAGCCAAAGCTGCCAAACTATGGCTCGATGCCAATGGTTATAAAGGCTATTTAGATGATTATCGTTGGGAATATAACTTGGTAGATAGTCCCGAGGTAAATGCTTGGTGTATGCCAGGGGGGAAGATTGTGGTTTATACGGGAATTTTACCTATTACACAATCCGAAACAGGTTTGGCAGTAGTAATGGGGCACGAGGTGGCTCACGCTTTAGCCGACCACGGGGCACAACGTATGAGTGCTGCCACCTTACAACAAATAGGTGCTATTGCAGGTTCAGTAGCCTTGCAAACCAGCAAATACGCTGCTTATACCGACCAGTTTATGCTCGCTTACGGCTTAGGGTCTAACTTAGGGGTAATGTTGCCCTTTAGTCGTTCCAACGAAACAGAAGCCGATGCCATAGGTATCCAGATTATGGCAATTGCTGGTTATGACCCCGCTGAGGCTCCTGAGCTATGGAAGCGTATGAGTGCCAAGAATAATGGTAAATCTACACCTACTATTTTAAGCACCCACCCTTCTGATGCCTCTCGTATCAAAAACCTCACTGCCTTAGTACCCAAAGCACGTGCTGAAGCTGCTAAGTTTGGAGTCACCCATTTTCAATAGCTAAAAGATATGATAAGCATCGCTACAATTCCTCTTTTGAAGGAGTATAGGGGGAGGTTGTCAACATTTTAGTATTATTCACACCAATATAGGTAACAAATAAAACATTATAAAGATATGCAACAAGTTTACGATAAAATTAATGAAACGGCTCGCATCATACAGTCGTACATCACAGAGCACACTCCTGAATTTGCTATTATTTTAGGTTCTGGACTCAATAAGTTAGAAGATGAAGTAGAAGTAATTTCTGAGATTAAATACAACAATATCCCTAACTTCCCTAAATCTACTGTAGAAGGACACAAAGGTAAACTGATTTACGGCAAAATAGAAAACCGCTATGTGCTAATGATGGCAGGGCGTGTGCATTATTACGAAGGATATACAATGCAAGAAGTAACCTTCCCAATACGCGTTTTTGCGCAATTAGGTATTAAACGTCTGATTGTTTCTAACGCTTCAGGAGGGGTGAACCCTAACTTTTCAATAGGTGATGTAATGGTTATTCGCGACCATATCAATTTATTTCCTGAGCACCCTCTACGCGGTAAGAACTTAGACCTATTTGGTGCGCGCTTCCCCGATATGAGCAAACCTTATAACCAAGCTATGATAACCGAGCTCGAAAAGATAGCTAAGAAACATAAAATCAAGCTTCAAAAAGGAGTGTATGTAGGTTTGCAAGGTCCTTCTTTTGAAACCCCAGCCGAATATGGTATGGTGCGCATTTTAGGAGGTGATGCCGTAGGTATGAGCACCGTACCCGAAGTAATTGTAGCACGTCATCAGAATATGGAAGTGTGTGCTCTTTCAGTCATCACCGACTTAGGAGGTCCCGACATCTCCCCCGATGTATCACACGAAGAAGTACTCAACGCTGCTAATATCGCAATGCCAAACGTGATATTATTGGTGAAGAATTTGATTAAAAATTATCAATAGCTTTTAGTTGTAGTATAAACTTTGCCAAAGTTTCAATAGCTTGTTGTGCTACAACCTTTGGCAAAGTTAAATTACCAAATTATTCACTTTTCACTCCTTACTCTTCACTTTTTGCTTTTATAAGCTTTAGCACCTTCTCAGGGCAACGCACCGGTCTGAAAGTCTTCGCATCTACAAACACCAATACAGTATTAGCCGTAGAGAGTAATTCTCCTTTTTCATTGAGAATTTCATAGTCAAACTCTATTTTTGTAGAGGGTAATTCTTTTAACTTGATACGAATAGTAATGAGCTCGTCATACAAAGCAGGCTTTTTATACTGAATTTGCAGAGATACCACAGGCATCATTATTCCTTCTTCTTCCATCGCCTTATAGGTAAAGCCAATAGACCTTAGCCACTCCACTCTTCCCAATTCAAGATACTGAGGATAATTTCCGTAGTACACTACCCCCATTTGGTCAGTTTCTGCATAGCGTGTACGCAATACATAATCAAAATATAATTCTTTCATATTTAGATAGATATAAATATTAACAAAACATTAACAGTGCTCCCATATAAAATAAAAGTACAAAAACAAATGTTAAATATTTTTTTTATTCAAAAATTATTCACAACTTTGCTCACTGAAAAAACAACAGTTTTATCACCGGCAAAATTAGTAAAAAAATCTAATAATCAAATTTTTAGCTAAAAAGTAGCACTAAAAAAGATGAAAGAAGCAGCTGAAAAAGTCTGGAGTAGGTGTCTTGAATTTATAAAAGACAACATTACTGAGCAACCATTTAACACTTGGTTCGCTCCTATCGTACCTGTGGAATTAGAGGGCAATACCCTAAAAATCAAAGTGCCCAGTAAATTCTTTTGCGAGTGGTTAGAAGAAAATTATATTTCTCTTCTCAAATCAGCTATGACTTTTACCTTAGGTGTAAACTCTCGCCTCGTATATATTGTCGATACTCCTCTTACTAAAGAACAACTTCCTAGTACTAATCGGCCGGAATTAGCAAAACAGACTTTGACTTTAGCTACTGAAACCAAAGACCCTGGACTTAAAAATCCTTTCGTAATACCGGGTATTCGCGAAATAACTGTTGATCCTCAGCTGAACTTACATCAGAACTTCGACAACTTTGTGGAGGGAGCTTCCAATCGTTTAGCACGCTCTGCAGGTATGGCAGTTGCCAACAAACCTGGGGGTACGGCTTTCAATCCGCTGTTTATCTTCGGAGGAGTAGGCTTAGGTAAGACCCACTTGGCACACGCAATTGGGGTAGATATCAAAGAAAAATACCCTAAAAAGAAGGTACTATACGTCTCTGCCGAAAAGTTCACCCAACAGTTTATCAGTGCTTCCACAGCCAAAGATAAAGATAAGAATACACTTAACGACTTTATTCACTTTTATCAGCTCATCGATGTGCTGATAGTCGATGATATTCAGTTCCTATCAGGGAAGGTAAAAACCCAAGATGCTTTCTTTCACATCTTCAATCACCTGCACCAAAATGGAAAACAGGTAATTCTCACTTCCGATAAAGCACCAGTTGATTTGTTCGATATCGAACAGCGCTTGCTCTCTCGCTTTAAATGGGGGCTTTCAGCCGAACTCCAAACGCCCGATTATGAAACGCGCTATAAGATATTAGAAAATAAATTCTATAATGATGGCGCTGAAATAGGTGAGGATATCATCGCTTATTTAGCTGAAAATATTCGTACCAATGTACGTGAACTCGAAGGGGTGAGTAATTCACTGATTGCACAAGCAGCTTTCAACCGCAAAGAGTATTCTATAGAACTTGCACAAAGCATTATTGATAAATCGGTGAAGAATAATCGAAACGATTTGACGATTGACCATATTCAGCAAATCATCGCCGATTACTTTGGCTTAGACATAGAATCCTTGCATTCAAAAACTAGAAAGCGCAATGTGGTTCAAGCACGACAGTTGGCGATGTTTTTCTCGAAGAAATACACCAAAAATTCGCTTTCTACTATTGGAAGCCAAATAGGACAACGCGACCACGCTACGGTGTTACACGCTTGTAAAACGGTGGAAAACCTAATAGAAACCGACCGTGCATTCAAGAAATATGTAAGTGATTTGGAAACTAAATTCTCTGACTGATGGAATCCTTATCTCAACTATTACCACAAGAAGAACGATTAGCGGTAAGCAATGAACAAAAATCTTTGAAAATAGGGCTTCCCAAAGAGCACACCTTTCAGGAGCATCGCATTTGCTTAACTCCCGATGAAGTAGCGGTATTAGTTGCTAACGGACATCAAATACTAATAGAGGCTGGGGCAGGAGAGGAGGCTCATTTTTCCGATACCGACTATAGTGAGGCAGGTGCCGAAATAGTATATGATACCCAAGAAGTATTCGCGTGTCCTATTGTGCTAAAAGTTCAACCACCCACTACTGATGAACTTGCTTACTTTAATGCTCAAACTGTATTGTTGTCGGCTTTACAACTTAACACGCAAGATAAACCTTACTTCGAGACGCTTGCACAAAAGCAAATCACTGCCTTAGCTTTTGAATATATAAAGGACGAAGCTGAAAATCATCCTATACAACAGTCGGTTGATGAGCTCACAGGAACTGCAGCTGTGCTCACTGCCTCTGAACTGCTTGCAGAAGAAAACCGACTCTTGCTCGGCAATATCACTGGAATACCGCCTACTGAGGTAGTACTTTTGGGAGCAAACGAACTCACCGAAGCTGCTGCTAAAACTGCCTTAGGATTGGGTGCCAATGTAAAGATATTTGCTCCTTCTCTCACCGATTTGAGAAAACTGCGTACACATTTGCCCTCCTTCAGTATATACCGCTACTTTGCAACCTCAGTTGCTCCGAGAAGCCTTAACACATTGCCACGTGCTTATAGGGGCTATGAGTGGAGAATGTCGCTCGCCCATAGTAGTGACAGAAGAGATGGTACAACAGATGAAGCGTGGTGCTGTGATAGTAGATGCTAGTATTGGCATAGGAGGCTGTATAGAAACCAGTAAGCTTACCACTTTAGAACAACTTACCTTTACAAAATACGAAGTAGTACATTGTGGAGTGCCGAATTTACCTTCCCGCTATGCTCATACAGCTTCAACTTTGCTCAGCAATACCCTATTACCTTACTTACTGAAAATAGGAGATGAGGGAGGTGTAGAAAACCTTTTACAAATAGACAAAGGTTTTAGAAACGGACTCTATTCTTATCACGGGATCCTTACTCATCACAACATCTCCGAGTGGTTCGGATTGCCTTACAAACCTTTACATTTATTGTTTTTATAGACACAGAATAAGTTTTCTTAATATTTTGATAATAAAATGTCCGAGAAGTTAACTCAATAACTTCTCGGGCATTTTGCTATTGTTTCTAATTTCAATTTTCTGTTTTGTTAAGATCTTCTAACACTGAATCAAAGAACAACAACATTTCGTGAGCGTAGTATTTGCCGTATTTGTTGAAAGTTGCTTGTGTTTTAGTATCGGGTTTCCAATCGAAGAAAGCGTGATTGGCACCTCCTACTTGTATATACTCCACCCTCTGACCGGCTTTGGAAAGGGTACGTTCGTAAGCTTTGACCTCTTCATCTTTTATAAGTCCATCTTCTGAACCTCTAAACAACAATTGGGGTACTGCTCTTTTAGAAGCCTCTGGAATACTGTTGATAGGTGCAATTTCGTTTAAATAAGGATAGTCTTTAAAGCGATGGGTAAAGCATTTCAGAACGAAATACTCCATAGCTGGGTGCAGCAGCTTTGATAGCTTTAGCCAACTCATTGCGCACTTGTGCCACAGTTTTCCCTTTAGGCATATAGGTAGGCATAAATTCGTAAACACCTTGCGTTTTACCAAAACCTCTATCGCCTATGCGTTCTACAAAATTTGCTGCTGAAGCCGATAAATGTCCTCCCGCACTATCGCCCGTAAGAAGTAACTTACTGCTATCGCCTCCGTATTTAGCAGCGTTTTCAGCAATGTGTAACAAAGCCCCATACACATCTTCTATAATTTGGTGCAATTGAGTAGGAGTACTATCTCCGTCAAGTTTGTCTATCCAGCGATAATCAATGTTGAAAACCACATATCTGCCACTGTTTGCTAGTTCGCGTGCCAAACCTCTCATCACCGATTCAGTATTGGAGCTCCAGCCACCTCCGTGAATAATTACGATACAAGGTAGATTTTGCTTACCTTTAGGACTATATACATCGTATTTCAGCGGTTTTACTCCCGGTTTAGCATAAACAATATCTTGCACTACTTTCAGATTAGCTTCCGCTTTTTTAGGTATAAAACAAGCTCCTACATTCATATCTTTGTCTACTTTCACTTTGAACTCAGGTGTAGATTGTTCATAAAACATAGCTCCCCACTGTTCTGGTAAAGAGTAATAGCCACTATCAAAAATATAGCCAGTGGCAGGAGTTGCTTTGAGTGTAAGAATCGTGCCTGCTTTTACCATTCCGTCTTTAGGCAAAGTAGGGCTAATAGTATACGAACCATTACGTGCCTCATCAGGCGTTACTTTGAATTTGTTTTGTGCTTGTAGCCCTACAACAAATAAGGTTATAGCACTGAATAGTATGTATTTTTTCATATATAAATAAATTAGTAATTTTACTTTTTATGACTTTTGTACTTAGCGTTGCGAACATCTTTGATTACATCTTTCCAATTGTCAGGTATTTGGATAGACAACAAAGCTAAAGGTTCTACTTTATCTGAGATAATCTTTAATAAGGCTTGTTCGAAAGTATAAAAGTTGGGCAAAAAACTATCGACTTTGTATTAATGACTAAAATAATATTCTAATACTTTTAGCTTAAAAATATATTGATATTTAGCTTTAACAAAATCGTTTTGAGCATTCTCATACTGATATTTAGCTTGACTAAAATCAAAAGTATTCATTAAACCTACATTATGACGCTCTTGCGCATAACTAAACGCCTGTTGTTTTGCTTGTACCGTCTTTTCACTTGCTTCATATAGCTTTTTAGCATTCGAAGCATCGTTATAGGCTTGATAAATGTTCTTCTCAGAAGTAAGTTCTGCTTGTTCTTTAGCAAATTGACTTTTTAAAAAATTTAATCGCTGGCGTTTTACAGTTCCTAAAGTTGAAAATCCGTTAAAAATAGGAATATTAAGCGATAACCCTGCATACATACCTTTATTTGCATCAAGCTGTTGCCAAAAATCTTGCGATTGATTCTTACTCCATCGTGAACTATAACCCCATTGAGCAGAAAGACGTGGTGAATAAGCCGATTGTGATAAGCGCAAACTATTTTGAGCTACTTGCATATTTGCTTCGGCTAATTTTACATCGCTCATTACCTCTTTGGCACGCTCATAAATCTCTTCAGGAGTTTTATTAAGAATATCAGCAGAAGGTTGCTCGAAAGCACTATCTGCAATATCAAAATCTCGATAGTTTTTTAACAAAAGTAATTGTGCCAAACCCATTTTGGCAATAAAGAGAGCGTTTTCGGTTGCTATTATTTGCTGTTCTTGTGTGAGCAGTTGTGCTTCGGCTTCATAAATATCTCCTTTGGGTAAAGATCCTGCACCAATAAGTTCACGGGTGCGCGTTAAACTTTCCTTTGAAATTTCTAACTGTGCTTTCAAATTCTTGATTTGTTCTTTATTGCTCAACACTTCAGCATAGGCATTGATAATCATCAGTATTATATCGTCTTTCATTTTATCTAACTGATATTGAGAAGCTATACGATTAAGTTCCGCCTGATGTAACTTGCGCCAATTTTGTAGTCCTGCAAAAAGAGTAAGGTCTACGCTTACTCCTCCTGATGCCGATTGAAAGAAAGCATTTTCAAACTGATTGGTTACAGGATTGATATTTTTTCCCTCATTTAAGTTATAAGATGCATTGCCATTCACTGAGGGCAAGAAACCTGCTTTGGCTTGCATTTTATCAATATCTGTGGCTTTTAAATCTATTTCCGATTGCTTAATAGATAGGTTATTTTCTTTGGCATACTGAATACAGTCGCTTAATGTCCACAGTTTTTGTGCTACTACTGAAAAAGGCAGTAAACAAAGTAAAAAAAATAACTTTTTCATCATTTTGTTCTATTCAATAAGTTTGATATTATATATAGTTCCTGAATTATTATACATACAAAGTAATTCGTTCTTAACTATTTATCATTACAAAAAATACCTTGTTGGGACGCACTGCCTAACAAGGTATTTCTTTTTACCGTTTGTCCTCAATACCAAATTCTTTCCATTGTGTTTGAGGAATATCAATTTTTATGAGTTTTTTAATGAAAGATACTTTACTTTCTATTTCGGTAATAGTCTTACTAAGCTCTTGAGTCTTAGTTTTGAGGTCAGCTTTGAGCTTTTCTTGTTCACTGTTGAGCGTTTCCATCTTCTTGCGGAGTTCTTCGAGCTTAGTAATGTCTTCGGCCTTCACACCCAAAGGCAATTTGTCATTACGACCTTTTAACCCGTCAATCATCACTTGTGATTCGACTAAATTGGTTGAATAAGTTTTCTTTGCCATAAGATTGTCAATTAAATTTTATGAAATAATTACTTGTTTTATTTGTTTCCTATATAGGAAATCGTTTTACTGAGATAGTTTTTTCAGTTCCCAACATAGGAAATCATTTTTCCGAGATAGTTTTTTTAATTCTCTATATAGAAAATTGTTTTCCCCAGATACTTTTCCCTTCTTTTATATAAGAAGCAGAAAAAGTATTTTTTGAGATTTATCTGCAAAGGTATGTATTATTTTTGAATAAACAAAAGAAAAAGATTATTTATTGTAGAAAATCTTTCATTAATAGAAAAAAATGTGATAAATAAGAAAACTTTTCATATCAGTTGAGCCAACCGCTGAGTAAGGGCTTTACGGCTGTATTGTTCTACTTCTTTAGGGTTGGTTTTAAGTGTTTTATGTTGGAATTGATGATAGAACTCTACTATTTTGGCTTTCATCTGAGAGGCATCGGTATATCCTACAAAAGTACCTGTTTGTGTTTCAGTGAGAATAGGTGTAACATCCCAGTTATGAGGTCCTATGGCGAGAATAGGTCGCCCCGAAATCATATATTCAAACAGTTTACCCGGAATAATACCTTGTGTTTCTTCGGAATCTATTTCGATGAGCAACAATACTTGCGATTGCTTTTGCAAACCAATAGCTTCTTGATGGCTAATATAACCTTTATTAATATAATAAGGTGTAAGTCCGTTATGGCGAATATCTTCTTCGATTTCTTCACTTACTTTGCCTGCAAAACAAAGTGTGAAATCTTCGGCAAAATGAGGTTCTTCGCGTACTAATTCGGCTAATATTTTCCACAGTATTTTGGGGTTTCTATCTGATAATAAGGAACCTATGTGCGAAATAAGGAATTTATTGGATAGGGGAGGAGTGATTGTTTTTTCCTCGTCGTAACCATTGGTAATCACCTCAATAGGAGTATTGGTAAGCTGCTGAAAGTCTTTTTGCGTCTTGAAACTGGTTGTAATCACCAAGTCTGATTGTTGTAACACTTCTTTTTCCCAATAATGCTGACGTTTATCTGCCCATTTAGTAAGGCGTAAATCTTTGTAATAACCAATAGTTGTCCACGGGTCGCGGAAATCGCTAATCCATTTGAGGTGAGGAATTTGTTTCTTTAACTCATAACCTATAAGGTGTATGCTGTGGGGAGGCGAAGTGGTGATGATAGTTTCTATCTGGTTTTCTTTTATAAACTTATTCAGATACTTTATAGAAGGTTTTACCCAGAATTTGCGAGCATCGGGAATAAAGAAATTACCACGTATCCAAAGTAATACTTTATCTAAAATAGAAACTTTTTTACGCGGAATGATACCCGAACTAATTTTTTGGGTTTTCTTTTTAGAGAATAACGAAGCCCAAGCATAAGGTTCCCATATAGGATGTTTGATAATTTGTATATCGGTAGGCAAATCGTTTCCTATTTCATTATCGATGATAGGATAAGTTGGGTTTTCAGGAATATATACAATAGGTTCTATATTAAAATCTCGTAAATATTTTACAAATTTTAACCAACGTTGTACACCAGGTCCGCCAGCAGGCGCCCAATAATAAGTGATGATAAGTACCTTTTTCATATCTTTTTCCCTATCTGTTATTTGACATAATATACATTATAACCATTTTACAAATAGGTGTTTTTTTTCTATGAAATAACACCGCTACCCACTAATTCATCTCCGTTGTACCAGGCAGCAAATTGTCCCTCAGTAACAGCACTTTGAGGTTCTGAAAAATGAATATACAAACCGTTTTCGACTTTATATAAAACCGCTTTCTGTAATGGCTGACGATAGCGTATACGTACCATAAACTCTTTCGATTCATATATTTTTAATGCCAAATCTTCGCGAATCCAATGTTCATCAGGGGCTGCGATAAACAAAGCACTGCGGAACAATCCGCGATGAGTGTGTCCTTGTCCTGTATAGATGATATTCTTCTCGATATCAGTTTCTATAATGAACAAAGGTTCTTTGGTTCCTCCCACATTTAAGCCTTTGCGTTGCCCTTTGGTGAAATAATGAGCTCCTTGATGAGTACCTACTTTTTTACCGTCTTTAGGTTGATAAACAAAACGTTGTGACAAATACTCCAATTCGTCTTCATAAGTTTCAAAAGTGCGT
The DNA here is from genome assembly GCF_000318315.2 of Capnocytophaga sp. oral taxon 324 str. F0483. Lineage (NCBI taxonomy): Bacteria > Pseudomonadati > Bacteroidota > Flavobacteriia > Flavobacteriales > Flavobacteriaceae > Capnocytophaga > Capnocytophaga sp. oral taxon 324. The sequence continues at coordinate 96,628 of NZ_KB291521.1, forward strand.
GGCATATCAAAGTCAGTATATCCTTTCCAATCATTGGAGATTTCAATAATATCGCCTTGTTTGGGTTGTAATTTTTGTTGTAGGAACTCGGGCAAACGCACTTTTCCTACAAAGCAAAGTCCCTGAGAATCTTTTTTATCAGCAGTTATCAAATCTTGAGCTTTGGCAATGGCTCTCACTTCCGATTTCTGCAATTCTCCAATAGGGAAAAGTGCTTTACTAAGTTGGTCTTGTGAAAGCTGACATAGGAAATACGATTGGTCTTTATTTTCATCTTTCCCCGATAGTAACCGATAGATTTTTTTACCATTTATCTCTATTTCTTCTTTGCGACAATAGTGTCCCGTTGCTACGTAATCAGCACCTAAACTAAGGGTGAGCTTCATAAAGACATCAAACTTGATTTCTCGATTACACAACACATCGGGATTGGGCGTTCTGCCGTGTTCGTATTCATTGAACATATAATCGACAATACGGGCTTTGTAGGGCTCACTCATATCCACCGTTTGAAATGGAATACCAAGCTTTTCGGCTACTAAAAGCGCATCGTTACTATCTTCTAACCAAGGACATTCATCTGAAATAGTAACCGAATCATCGTGCCAATTCTTCATAAAAAGGCCTATCACATCATAACCTTGTTCTTTTAACAAATAGGCTGCTACACTACTGTCTACCCCTCCGCTAAGTCCTACTACTACTCTTTTCATTTTATCCTTTCTTTAGGTTCTTCTTTTTGTAAAAATATAATACCAAAAGCATTACCAATATCAAAAGCAATAATGGATACACAAATACTTTTACTTGCCAACTGCTGGCACTTTCGGCTACTTTTTCCTTGTCTAAGAAAGCCAATTGTACTTTCTTATTGCGCAAACTCAAAAACTCAGTATCGTCTAAGAGGTAATTTAAAGCATTCTGCAAAAAGGCTTTATTATCATAATATTTGTTTGTCCATTTATCAAAACCGAGTTCTAAGGGGATATTATTTTTGCTATCTATATCGTTTTTGATAATATCGCCATCAGCCACTACAAGCATTTTAGTAGGTTTGCTTCTATCAGCTTTTTCTTTAAGGTCTATGGGACGAATACGGTCTTTATAAACTGAGTTAAACTCACCTTCCAAAAGCACTGCTAATGGAATATTTCCGTGTTTGTAGGCTTCTTTATTCTGGTTATTGGGGTCAATGCGCAAGTTAATTTCACGTGGAGTACCATCCGCTTTTGAAAAAGGTGAACTAGCGAGAAGAACTGTTTTCTTCACACCGTTTTTCAGCGTGTCGATGCTATTGGCAAACTGAAGCCTTACTGCGTCTAAATGGTTGTTGATAAGGTGATTATTACCTGAAAGCACCAGCGGATTATACACCCAAGGGATAGGCATATAACGGGTTTGAGAGCCGTCACCAGTAGCTACTATAATTTCGGAGAAGTACAAATCGTTTACCAAAGTGTAATTGATACGGAAACCATATTGGAAAAACATATCGGTAAGGTTTAGATTGACGGGCATTGCCATTGTCATTCCGCCTGTTTTGTACATATCTTCTAAGAAAACCGCTACATTGTCTATCAGCCATAGAGCACGACCGCCATTCATTATATATTGGTCTACCACCTGCTTTTGGGCATCGGTGAAAGGCTCAGTAGGCTTAGGCACGAGCAGTAAATCGAATTTTTCGAGGTCGTGTAGAGTCTTCTCGGGGTTGGTAGCCACTGAATCGAGGGTAAAAGGTGCTATAAAGTAGTATTCGTGCGCTGTTTTGAGGAAGTCGGCCATATAGATATCTTTCAGCGCACCGTTATTTCTGAGTACTGCGATTTTCTTCTTCTTGTCCAACGTAAACTTATAGAGCGCATCAGTAAAATTGTATTCCAATTTCTGTACTGAGTTCTGTACCTGCTCTTGGTCGGTAGAGCCGAGTTTGTTCACGAAGAGACGAACGCGCTCACTCTTCTTGCCATCGCTAATCACTGCCCAAGGGAAAATATACTCAATAGAAGATTTTCCCGCTTCATTTTGGGTGATTTGCAGGGGCTGATAGCCATTATTTATCAGTTCTTGAATCACACTTTCGGGGTGCTCCTCCCCTTCTAATGGATTTACAAAATTGACGATAATGTTGTTATTGGCAGCAGCATACTCGTCTAATAACTGAATTGTTTCAGTCTGTAATTTCTTAAATTCGGTAGGGATATTGCCTTTGAGCAATACATCAATCACGATAGGATTCTGTATTTTAGCAAGTGTTTTCTTGCTCACCTCAGAGAGCGTATAACGTTTGTCTTGTGTGAGGTCTATCCGCGTGTGCCATTGTTTGGCGATATAATTGACTGCAAGGAGGCATACTAAGGCTATAACTACCTTGCTAATAGAGTTTTGAAAGAGTTTTTTCATCGTTTGTAGGCTTTGAGTGATAAGGTAGTGAGATATATGAAAAATGAGATAACAGAGAGGAAATACACGATATTTCGGGTGTCGAGCACTCCCCTACTGATAGCATCGAAATGCGTTTGGAAGCCTACCCCGCCAAAATCTTCGGGGGCTACAAAGGCAATAAGTTGGTCGATACCAAAGAAGAAAAAGAAGCATAGAAAGGCAGCTAACACAAAGGAAATGATTTGGTTACTACTTATAGACGACGCCCATAAGCCTACTGAGGCAAAAGCGGCTACCAGCAAAAACAAGGCTATGTAAGACCCCACAGTGCCTGCTATATCTAAGTTGCCTACGGGGTTGCCCAACACCCATACCATATAGACGTACAGGGCTGACGGCAAAAGGATTACAAAGAGTAAGAAGAGAATACCCAAGTACTTGCCGAGCACCATTTGCAGGGTGCTGACCGGTTTGGTGAACAAAAGGGCTAACATACCGCTTTTTTTCTCTTCTGAGATGCTTCTCATCGTAAGGGCGGGTACTAAAAAGACGAAAACCCAAGACGAAAGCCTAAAAAAAGGCAACATATCGGCAAAACCAGCATTGAAAATGTTGTAATCTGTTTTAAAGACCCATAGGAACAAGCCGTTGAGTACGATAAAGAGCCCAATGATAGTAAAACCAATGGGCGAAGTGAAGAAATAACGGATTTCTTTTTTGAATAGTGCGTACATTTTTATAGTTAAGAGGTAAGAGTTAAGAGATAAGAGGTAAAGAGTTATGATTACTTACCTTTATTCTTAGTGATTTTTCAGCGTGCAAAATTACGAAAATAATATGATATTACCACTATAGGGGTAATAAAAGTTAGTAACAATTATCATATTTTCAAGAGTATTGGTTTCTTATTGTAGAAAATGTAATGCAAATTTTATCCTCTTTACTCCCTTTATAATATTGTAAAAGTAAAAAATATAAGTGATGTATTTTTTCTTTTTGCCTTCTCCCCTAACCCTCTAAATGCCGTTTTAAACACGTAGAATTAAGTTTATCGAATGAAAAAATTTCATATTTACAAGAAAAGTCAAGCTCTGACAAAGCTCGCATTTTGGGAGCATATAGGCTTCCCATTAGTAGCTTTATAAAAGAACATTTATAAGTGTGACAATATTTTTTTATCAAAAAATTTTGTGGTTTATAAAAATGTCGTATATTTGTAAACTGAATGTAATAACAGAAAAACTCAACACTAAAACAGAAGAATTTTTAATATGGAAATGACAAAAGATGATTTACACAATGCCCTGAAACACTACTTTGGGTTTGAAGCGTTTAAAGGGCATCAAGAAGAAATTATTACCAGCGTGATTAACAAAGAGAACACCTTTGTTATTATGCCTACAGGCGGTGGTAAATCATTGTGTTACCAATTACCTGCCTTAGTCTTGGAGGGAACTGCTATTGTTATCTCTCCGCTTATCGCTTTGATGAAAAACCAAGTAGATGCTATGCGTGGTATTTCGTCAACCGATAGTATTGCCCACGTGCTCAACTCTTCGCTTACTAAAAATGAAATTCGAGAGGTAATGGAAGACATCAGTGCAGGCAAGACTAAATTGCTATACGTTGCCCCCGAGTCGCTTATCAAAGAGGAATATGCTAACTTTCTCAAAACAGTACCTATTTCCTTTGTAGCGGTAGATGAGGCGCACTGTATCTCGGAATGGGGACACGATTTCCGTCCTGAGTACCGCAATATTAGAACCATTATCGAGCGTTTGGGCAGTAATATACCTATTGTAGCGCTTACTGCTACGGCTACTCCTAAGGTACAAGAAGATATTTTGAAGAACTTAGGAATGCAGGAGGCTAACGTGTTTAAGTCGTCGTTCAACCGTCCAAACTTGTATTACGAGGTACGCCCTAAAACTAAAAATGTAGATGCCGATATCATTCGTTTTGTGAAACAGAACAGTAAAAAATCTGGGATTATATACTGTCTCAGCCGTAAAAAGGTGGAAGACCTCGCACAAACCTTACAAGTAAACGGCATTTCGGCAGTGCCTTATCACGCAGGATTAGATGCCAAAACACGCGCCAAACACCAAGATATGTTCTTGATGGAAGAAGTAGATGTGGTAGTTGCAACTATTGCTTTTGGTATGGGTATTGACAAACCCGATGTGCGCTTTGTAATTCACCACGATATTCCTAAAAGTATAGAGAGTTACTATCAAGAAACCGGACGTGCCGGTCGTGATGGTGGTGAAGGGCATTGCTTGGCTTTCTATTCCTATAAAGATGTAGAGAAGCTCGAAAAATTTATGATAGGCAAACCTATAGCCGAGCAAGAAATAGGACAAGCGCTCTTGCAGGACATTGTAGCTTACGCTGAAACCTCTAGTTCACGCCGTAAATTTATCTTACATTACTTTGGCGAAGAGTTTGACGAGGTAAATGGTGAAGGTGCTAATATGGACGATAATGTACGTTTCCCTAAAGAAAAGAAAGAAGCCAAAGACGATGTGGTGAAATTGCTAAACGTAATTATTGCTACCAAACAGAAATTTAAAGCTAAAGAGATTGTAAATACGCTTATTGGAAAAGTAAGTGCTATTATCAAAGCACACCGTATTGACGAACAAGAGTTCTTTGGTATTGGGAAGGAAAAAGACGATGCTTACTGGATGGCACTCCTCCGTCAGGTAATGGTAAACGGACTCATACGTAAAGATATAGAAACTTACGGAGTGATGTTTATCACCGATAAAGGAAAAGAGTTTTTAAAAGATGTACCTTCATTTATGATGACTGAAGATCATAGTTATGAAGAAGAACCAGAAGATATCAACAGTGCTAATGCCGTAGCAGCCGACCCTGTACTTCTTGAAATGCTCAAAGATTTGCGTAAGAAAGTAGCCAAACAAAAAGGGGTACCTCCGTTTGTGGTATTCCAAGACCCTTCGCTAGAAGATATGGCTCTCAAATACCCTATTACTATTCAGGAACTTACTAATGTACACGGTATAGGGGAAGGCAAGGCTAAGAAATATGGTAGTGAGTTTGTAAAGCTCATTGAGCGTTACGTAGAAGAGAATGACATTGTGCGCGCTGAGGATTTAATAGTAAAAACTACCGGGTCTAACTCAGCTTTGAAATTGTTTATCATTCAGAATATAGACCGCAAATTGCCTTTGCCTGACATCGCACAAGCCAAAGGATTGGAAATGGATGAGTTCCTCAAAGAAATGGAACAAATAGTATACAGTGGTACCAAGCTGAATATCGATTATTGGGTGAATGAAATCTTTGATGAAGAGCAACAAGAAGAGCTTCACGAATACTTTATGGAAGCTGAAAGTGATAAAATATCGTTAGCCTCTAAAGAGTTTGCCGGTGATTACGAAGATGATGAACTAAGAATCTACCGATTGAAATTTATTAGTGAAGTAGCGAATTAATATGAGAAGTTTTACATTTAACCTATAATAAAATAAGTAAGTTAGATTAAATAAAGTGTCTGAGAGTTAGCTATAATTTCTCAGACACTTTTTTTAGTGAAAACGGTGTGAGCCACACAAGCAGGTGTGAGCCACACGGACAGGTGCGAGCCGCACAGGCAGATAAACAAATAACGAACAAATGACGGTGCGAGCCGCACGGGCAG